>JBBDQU010000056.1 GCA_040905865.1 Alphaproteobacteria bacterium | reverse complement strand
ATTGAATCACAAACCCCTCACCAAAGGCGAGGGGTTTGTCAGCGGTCTGAGGCCGTCCCATCGGGGCGGCCTTTTTCTTTTTCCATATGGAGAAATCAATGCGCCACCCACAATTGCCTATGCGGCCGCGCGTCTCCGCCGAATCCGCCGCCGCAAACCGCCGCACGGTTGACGCCCTGTTGCGGACATCGACGATAGGCGATCTGCCCACCCAGCTTGCCAACGCGCTCCAGACCGGCGGCGAAGACACTGTCAATGAAGTCGCCGATCTTTTCCAACAACTCGAAGCGCGCGACCCGGAAATATCCGCCCAACTCGGCGATGGTCTCGCATCTCAATTGGGGTCGATTGAAGGAAACGACGGCGGAAAATCGAAGAATCCGCAGGTTGCCTTCGCGCCAGCCGTACCGTTGCTGGGCCTTTTGATAGGCGGTGGCGCGGCAATCGGGACGGGCGAAATATTGCGACGGCAATATGAACGCCGGCGCCGCGAAAATTTCCACAACAGACCGCCGGCACTGGTTCCGCCGCCGCCTTTGACGCCAAACCGAACGCCGGAAAACCAAAGGCCCAAAGACCTCGAGACCGCGACAAGGACCCCGCCACAGACGCAGCCGCCGCGAGGTTTTACCGGCACCAAGGGGCCGATTCCAGAAATCAAGACGCCGCAGGTCATACTTGGGCCGAGCCTCGATGAGATTACGAAAGAAATCCCTTTTTATGAAAACCGTGGCAACGACTTGACTAAGGACGAAATCGATATCGTAAGGGACTGGTTTCTTGGAAATAACCCCCTCTACGAACATAAAGACGGAGGGCGAGAACAGGGCTCAGGCGAAGACAAGAAGGAGAGGCAGATTCCGGGACCGGGAATTGCCTTTAAACATCCGATCACCGGAAAACCGGGGGACAGCCGGCCTGGTTCGCGTTTTGCCGATTTGACATTTAGACACAAGAAAACCGGTAAGATTGTGCATATTCAAACGGTTGATATCGACAAAAACGGTAAAGTCACCGCCGATGAACTGGAAGCGGCGGAAGCGATTCGCCGCGCTTCCGGCGCCACTGTCTTGCTTATACGGAAACGCTGGCAGGTAGAACGGTTGCGACGCCGACGCATCAAGATGCAACGACGCCAACGCGGAATCGGACACAATCCCAGGTCGCGCAAACGATAGGATATCTGCTAATGTGAATCTGACTCGAAGATGAGGCCAGAAACTAGTGACAGGGCGAAAATCCACCAAGCGGTCCAGACCGCTCATCATGACCGAAGTCGATGAGGCTGCGCTGACCCGTGTTTTGCTGGAAGAATTTCCGGCGATGAAATTCATCGACGGCAGCAGATGGGATTTCGACAATTTTCCGTGGATCGAGTCAATCGATCAGTCAAGCGAGATCGTTGTACACGGCGTCCTGCCATACCCCGGATGGCACCCGGAATTGTCACGGTACGATACGGATAAATTCCCGCGCCACAATTTCTTTTGGGCGCGTTCCTGGTGGGACTGGACCCTGCCGCGCGGCGCCAACTGGGCCTGGGACCCGCCGACTCTGGAAGCGGGAGCTTTCATGGCAACCTATTGGCGCGACGATGCCGAAGACAGGTTCTTCGTCAACAAGCTGTACCGGCTGCTGCGCAAGGTCACGGTAAATGCCTTTCGCAGCGAAAACCCGCATCTGGGTATCGTTCACGGCGATGCAACGGGATGGGAAACATTCGCCGGCCACGACGCGCTGCGCTGGTGCAGCGAATCGCCGACGCGGATGCTGGACGGCAAGTACCGTCCGCATAGCGAATGGTCCTTTCCGGAGGACAGCCCGTATTACAAAGGGCTCGGCATCTTCGGGCGCCCCGTCGCGCCAACCGGATGAAGCGGATATTCCGGGCATCGGTTGTTCGATATTCGGCGCAAAAGCAAGCTCACGATTTGCTTCAGTTGGGTCTGGCCTTGTCGGGCACGGTCGATTCCGGAACGTCCAGCGCATCGGCGAGCCGTACCTCCGCGCTGCCGGGGCGCAGCGGCTGCTGCTGGGTCTCATGCGGCGCCCAGCCATGCAGCCAGATCACCTCGAAGGTTGCCGCGATACGGCCATCCGGCCCCGCATGCCGGTCGTGATAGATTTCCGCCATGCGCAGGAACAGGTCCTTGCGGGTAAAGCCGCGCGTCCGCGCCATCGCAGCGTCCGTTTCACCCATGCCGCGCAGGTCGGCCAGCAGCTTCAGGGCATTGTCATAGGTTACCGTAATCCGGTCGCTGTCGATGACCGGCAGGGCGAATCCCGCCCGCTGCATCAGCGCGCCCGCGTCGCGGATTTCCAGGAAAGGCGACACCCGCGGGCTCGCGCCGTCGCGCAGGTCGATTTCCGCCGCCATCAGGCATTCTCGCAGTTCAGCCAGCGTATCGCCGCCCAGGGTCGCGGCAAGGAACAGGCCGTCCGGTTTCAGGATACGCCGGATCTGCAGCAGGGTTCCCGGCAGGTCGTTTACCCAGTGCAGCGACAGGTTGCTGATCGCCAGGTCGAATCTTCCCTCCGCGAAGGGCAGGGCTTCCTCGTCGGCGACGACAACGGGGCCATCCGCCCGTCGCGCCATGGGTTCCGACAGGTCGGACTGCAGCAGCGCGCCGATCCGCCCGCTGGCCAGAACCGCGTTCCGCAGACCGCCGTCGTGACAGCCGATATCGACCGCCAGGGGGAATTCCCGGGCGATATCCAGCAGCCGGTCCGCCAGCCGGTCCGCGGATTCCCGGAACAGGAAGTCGTAGGCGGCGAATCCAGGGGCGGCGCGATTGCGGTGCGCGCGGACGGCCCGCCGGTCGAAGACATGCATGGAATCGGACATGGCGGCACAATATGGCGCACCGGGAGCCGGGGCAATCGCCGCTTGAGCGAACGCCGTCTATCCGCCTGGATCGGATCATGGATTACCGGAATCGCCTCTGGCGATCCAACAGCCATGTGAACGTGCTATAGTATAGCGATACAGGTTTCAGGGAAACTCGTCGAATGGCCGGACAAATCGATGCGAAAGCGCTGAACGATGCCCTTGGCGACGGCACGCTCGTGTTTCCGGATTTCGGACCCTGATGGGGCTGGCGCTCCGGACGCCACCCGGTCTCGGGCTGGTCGCGCGGACGATTGTGAATGCCGTGTTACCGCCGCGCTGTACCGTTTGCGGCGTGACGGTCGAACCCGGTGGCGCGCTCTGCGGCGACTGCTGGGGCCGGATCGTGTTTCTGGCGACGCCTGCCTGCGATTGTTGCGGCTACCCGTTCGAATACGCGGTGCCCGACCGCACCCTGTGCGGCGCCTGCACCATGCGGCGGCCGGCCTTCGACCGGGCCCGGGCGGTTTTCGCCTATGACGATGCCAGCCGCGACCTTGTCCTGGCGTTCAAGCATGGCGACCGGACGCATGATGCGCCGGCTTTCGGCCAATGGCTGGCGCGAGCGGGCGGCGAACTGCTGCACGATGCGGACCTGATCGTCCCTGTCCCCTTGCATCGCTGGCGGCTGTTCTATCGGCGTTACAATCAGGCGGCGATTCTGGCGCTGGCGCTTGGCCGTATCTCCGGCCGGCGCGTGGCGGTCGACCTTCTGGCGCGCCATCGGCGCACACCGATCCAGGGCCGGCTGTCCCGATCCGCGCGGATCAACAATGTCCGCGGGGCATTCATCGTCCGCGGCGCCTGGCGTGACGATCTGGCCGACAAACGGGTCCTGCTGGTCGACGATGTGCTGACAACGGGGGCGACGGCAGAGGAGTGCGCCAGGGTGCTGAAACGCGCTGGCGCGGGTGCGGTGGATGTATTGACCCTGTCCAGGGTTGTCAGACCGCTGGGCTGACGCCATATTTCACGCCGCATCACTGTATTTTTGCGTATATTGCCCTGACGGTCCCAGCGGCCGGAACGGATGAGGATGGAAATAAGCATGGCCAAGGTCGAGATTTACACAAGCCCGTTTTGCGGCTTCTGTCACCGCGCAAAACATCTTCTGAGCCAGAAGAATGTCGCGTTCGAAGAAGTCGATGTGATGATGGACAGGGCCCGGAAGAGCGAAATGGTGCAGCGCGCCGGCGGCCGCACCAGTGTTCCCCAGATATTCATTGATGGCGAACATGTCGGCGGCTGCGACGATCTGTTCGCCCTCGATTCCGCGGGCAAGCTGGACGAGAAGCTGGCCGCCGCGGGCTGACCCATGACACTACGCGTTGCGTGCGTTCAGCTGAACTCCGGCGCGGAGATCGCACCGAATATCGCCATATCCACCGCCCTGATCCGCCAGGCGCACGGCGAGGGTGCGGCGTTGGTTGCGACGCCGGAAGTGTCGAATCTCTGCGAAATGCGGTCGGGTCGCGCGGCTGAAAAAGCCTTCGACGAAGCGAACGAACCCGCCCTGCAGGCCTATCGCGAACTGGCGGCGGAACTCGGTATCTGGCTACTGGCCGGTTCGCTGGTTGTCAGGCTGGAAGACGATCCGCGCTTTGCCAATCGCAGCTTCCTGATCGATTCCAGCGGCGCGATCGCTGCACGATATGACAAGATCCATATGTTCGACGTCGATCTGGAAGGCGGCGAAAGCTACCGGGAATCCGCCCGGTTCCGCCCGGGAGAGCGTGCCGTCATCGCGCCTTCGCCGTGGGGCGATATCGGCATGACGATCTGCTACGACTTGCGGTTCGCCTATCTGTACCGCCATCTGGCGCAGGCTGGCGCGCGCATCCTGACCGTGCCTTCGTCCTTCGCCCGGCCCACGGGTCGCGCACACTGGCATGTCCTGTTGCGGGCCCGGGCCATAGAAACCGGCTGTTTCGTGATGGCGCCGGCGCAATGCGGCGATCACGAAGACGGGCGCAAGACCTATGGCCATTCGCTGATCGTATCCCCCTGGGGCGAAATCCTGGCGGAGGCGGGCGAGGAACCGGGCGTAATCCTGGCCGACCTGGATTTCGACGCGGTCGATACGGCCCGATCGATGGTGCCCTCGCTGGGCCACGACCGCGTCTACAGCCGGTAGATCAGATCGTGTTTGATTGGAATCGCCTCTGGCGATCCAGCCAAACACGTGAATCTGATCTATCTTATTGAAGATATAGCACCTTCACAGGTTTGAATGGAACCGCAACCGGTTCCATTCAAACCTGATGTGCTATAGTTCACCCTTTTTATAGATATCGGGGTTGTGGATCGTCATCATCGACTGCGGCGCTGCGAGCGAGGTGAACCCCACCTTGGCGTAAACCCCGTGCGCATCCCGCGTCGCCAGCAACCAGCGGCGCATACCCTGCAATTCCGGATGGCCGACGAGGCATTGGGTCAGCCATACCGCCAGGCCGCGCCCGCGCCAGGCCTCCAGGACAAAAACATCGCCGATATAGGCGAAGGTCGTGTAATCGGTCACAACGCGCGAAAAGCCGATCATACGGTCGCCGTCATACAGCCCCATGACCAGCGAGTTGCGGATGGAGCGCTCGACCGTTTCGCGCGGGATGCCCTCGGCCCAGTATGAGGTCCGCAGGAAATCGTGAACCGTATCGAGGTCGATACGCGCCTTGTCGTCGCTGGCGGTAATGCCGTCCATTTCGACCTCGTGCGTCATGCGGCGCGGACCGCGGCAATATGCTGGACCACGCGCCGGTTTTCCTGAACGCATTGGCCGTAGGCGATGACCGTCAGTTTGCCGCGCACCGCTTCCAGCAGTTCGCCCCGGCGCAGCAGGAAATCCGGGTTCCGGGGCCGCCCGAACGCCTCGTTACCCTCGGCAAAGGTCTCGTAGATCAGGATGCCGCCGGGTGCGACGGCGTGGATAATATCGGGCAGGATCGGCCGCCACAGATAGTTTGTCACCACGACGCCGCCGAACTGCCGGTCTCCCAGCGGCCAGGGTGCGCCGGATTCCAGATCGGCCTGAATGATTGTTGCAGCCGGGTGATCGGCAAGGTCGCCAAGCGCTGCGGTATCGGCATCGACAAACGTGACCGGATGCCCGGCTTCCAGAAACAGCCTGCCATGCCGGCCGCCGCCGCAGGCGAGGTCCAGAACGGCGCCGCCGGCGGGAAGCCGGTCGGCGAACCGTTTCACCCAGCCCGATGGCGGGCCGTCGGTTTCATGCTTTCCGGAGTGGGCCATGGATATCCAGGAAATTTAATTCTTGCGGGGTAATGTGAAAGTCACCATCTTTTATCAGGTGAAACTGTAATATACTTGGAGACAGGCGTCAGCGCCATGATTTCATTCAATCTTCGTTGTGCCAAGGATCATGTGTTCGAGGCCTGGTTCAAGGACAGCGCGTCCTATGACGAGCAGGTGAAACGCAAGGCGCTTTCCTGCCCGAGCTGCGGCGGCACGACGATCGAAAAGGGTGTCATGGCGCCCAATATCTCCAGGGGTTCAGGCCGCCGGAAAAGCGATAACATGCCGTCCCCGGCGCAACTCCGCGCGGCCCTGTTGGAGTTGCGGACGGTTGTCGAAAAGAATTGCGACTATGTAGGCTCGGAATTCCCCGAAGAAGCCCGGAAGATCCATTACGGTGAAACGGACCAGCGCAATATTTACGGTGAAGCGACGGCCGAAGAAGCGACCGAACTGGCGGAAGAAGGCATTGAGTTCGGCCGGATTCCCTGGGTTTCCTCAACGGACGACTGATCAGTCGGCCTGTTCCGGTTTTGCCGCCCGCCGTTCCGCGACGGCCATGTAGTTGACCGCGAGGTCGTCCGGATCGAGCGACCAGCGGTCCGAGAACGGATTGTAGACGACGCCCGTCATCTCCGTGACGGTCATGCCCGCCGCCCGCAGGCCGGCGGCCAGCTCCGACGGCTTGACGAAGCGTTGCCAGTCATGGGTTCCCCTTGGCAGCCAGCGCAGCAGGTATTCCGCGCCGACAATGGCCAGCGCATAGGCCTTGGCGGTCCGGTTCAGTGTCGCGAGGAACATGGCGCCTTCCGGCTTCGTCAGTGCCGCCGTAGCCGCGAGGAACATGTCGACATTGGCGACGTGTTCAATCACTTCCATGTTGAGCACCGCATCGAATTGTTCGCCCGCGCCGGCCAGCGACTCCGCCGTGGCGACGCGATAATCGATGGCCAAACCCATATCAGCCGCGTGGATACGGGCGATGCCGATATTCTTTTCGGTTGCATCGATGCCGGTCACCGAGGCGCCCAGGCGGGTCAGCGGTTCGGCCAGCAGCCCGCCGCCGCAGCCGATATCGACAACGCGCAGGCCTTCCAGGGGACGTTCGGCTTGCACATCGCGCCCGAACCGCATCGCCAGCCGGTCGCGGATGAAACGCAGCCGGATCGGGTTCAGCCGGTGCAACGGCTTGAACGGCCCGTCGTGATCCCACCATACCGCCGCCAGGGCCGCGAATTTTTCGACCTCCGCCGGATCGACCGTTGTGTTTGAAGTCATGCGGAAACTCCCTTCGCGCCGCAGGATACGGCTTGCGCCTGTACTTTCATGCGCGTATGCATACGCCGCCTTTTCGGGCACCGGGCAATCGAACGAATTCGGGTTTCATGGCACGCATTGTACAGAAATTCGGCGGCACGTCAGTGGGCGATCTCGATCGCATCCTGCATGTCGCCCAGCTTGTAAAGCGGGAGTACGACCAGGGCAATGAAGTTGCCGTCGTGCTGTCGGCGATGTCCGGGAACACAAATGATCTCGTCGCCAAGGTGAATGCGATCAGTCCGCTGCATGATACGCGGGAATACGATGCCGTCGTCGCGACCGGCGAGCAGGTGACCTGCGGCCTGATGGCGCTCGCACTGCAGAACCTGGGCATTCAGGCGCGGTCCTGGCTGGGCTGGCAGGTGCCGATCCATACGGACGACGTGCACGGCAAGGCGCGGATAACAGGCGTGGATACCGAGGGTATCGTCAGCCGGTTCGCCGAGAGGCAGGTTGCCGTGGTGGCCGGATTCCAGGGTGTATCGCCCAACGGACGAATCACCACGCTGGGCCGCGGCGGGTCGGATACGACGGCCGTCGCGCTCGCGGCGGCGCTGGGTGCGGAACGTTGCGACATCTACACCGATGTCGACGGCGTATACACGACCGATCCGAGGATTGTGTCCCGGGCCCGGAAAATTGACCGGATCACATATGAGGAAATGCTCGAAATGGCGTCGCAGGGCGCCAAGGTGCTGCAAACCCGCGCCGTCGAGCTGGCAATGAACCAGAGGGTGCGTCTGCAGGTCCTGTCGACATTCGAGGATCTGCCGGGCACGCTTGTCGTAGACGAGGATGAAATCGTGGAACAGCAGGTCGTAAGCGGCATTGCCTATAGCCGTGATGAAGCAAAGCTTACCCTGGTCGGGGTTGAGGATCAGCCGGGAATCGCCGCCGCAATATTCGGCCCGCTGTCCGATGCCAGCGTTAATGTCGACATGATCGTCCAGAACGTCTCGGCGGACGGCACGCATACCGACATGACTTTCACCGTCGGCAAGGCCGATTACCAGCGCGCGATAGCGATCCTGGAAAGCATCCGGCCGGCAATCAATTTCGGGGCGCTGAAGGTCGACCCGAATGTCGTCAAGGTATCCGTGATCGGCGTCGGCATGCGCTCCCATGCCGGCGTTGCCAAGACCATGTTCCAGGCACTGTCCGAAAAGGGGATCAATATACAGGTGATCTCGACATCGGAAATCAAGATAAGCGTCCTTGTCGCCGAGGAATACACGGAACTTGCCTTGCGGTCATTGCACACCGCCTATGGACTCGACGCGGACTGATTGCGTTAATACAAGTGTAAGTTTTAGGATTTATAGACATTATATTGATATTGCCAGTACATGGCGGTTTGAATATTGTTAATGCGCTGAAATATCGAAATTATAATGTTTAATGGCGGGTGCGGGACTGTTCTCAATTCGTATTGTGTACGGCAAGGGGTGGGGAGCCTCGGGCTCCATCATCTGATTTGATTGGCGCGCAATGTTGAAACGACGGCAAGAGACCATGCAGCTTGATGAAAGCGTCGAATCCCCGGTCCGGGAAACGGCTGGCCAGTTTTTGCGCCAGAAACGCGAAGCATTCGGCTATGACCTGCGCGACGTGGCCGACCGGTTGCGGATTCGCTATGTTTATCTCGTCGCCATTGAGGAAGACAGGCTCGATGACCTGCCCGGCGCGACCTATGCCGTCGGCTTCGTACGGGCCTATGCGGAACTGCTCGACCTGGACGGACCGGAGATTGTCAACCGGTTCAGGGAAGAAACGGCGGAACTCGCGAAAGAGGCGCGCCTCGTCTTCCCCTCCCCGCAATCGGAAGGCAGGGTGCCCAGCGGCGCCATATTGCTGCTGTCGATTGTTGCGGCGGCGCTGGTCTATGGCGGATGGGTCTTTCTCTCGTCGAAGGATCGTCCGATAGCGGAACTTGTCCCGGCCCTGCCGGAACGATTTCTGGCGCTGATCGGTAAATCCGAACCCGTGGCGCCGGAAGGCATTGCGCCTGTATTGCCCGTGCCGATGGCCAGTGAAGGCCCCGCGGAACCTTCCGGATCGGCGGCATCGCAACCGGAAATGCCGCCTGTTACGGTGGCGCCCGTAGGTCCGGTGACCAGTGAACCGGTTGAAAACCCGTCCATAGCCGTGGCGCCCGCGCCGGCGGAGCCGCAGACGGCCGTCACCGCGCCGCAGCCGGCACAGACGGAATCGCCGGATAATGCGGTCGGTTCGGAAACTGCCGACGGACGGATTCCGGCGTCCGAGCCCCTGCCCGACACCGGCCGCGATATACCGACGGTGGCTGCCGGCAATATCGAATCGGTCGATCAGTCGCCCGGCGAGCCCCCGGCGACGGTTTCCGCCGGATCGCCGGATGCTGCCGCTCCCGCGACGGCGGCGGAGCCGGAAACGAATGCCGCCGCCGCGCCGTCCGAGGATGCGCCGGAACCGGCGCCCGCGAGGGTAGACCTGACAGCGTTGCCGGCGCCGCCGGCGCCGCCGCGCATCGATTCCACCACACCGCGCGAATATGGCGAGGAAAATACCGATGCGCGCGTTGTGCTGCGTGCGGCGGCGGAGGTCTGGGTTCAGGTTCGGGACAGTGGCGGAAACCTGCTGCTGACCCGCCTGTTGCGGACCGGCGACAGCTACCGCGTCCCCAATGATCCGGGTCTCGTGATGCGCACGGGAAATGCCGGCGGGCTGGATATTCTCGTCGATGGCAGCGCCATTCCCCGAATAGGGTCGAAAGGCGCCGTCATGAAAGAGGTCCAGCTGGATGCCGACCTGCTCAAAGCCGGTACGGCGACCCGTCAGTAGACGAGCGCCGCCCGCGTTGACCCGGCGCTTGATCTTTCAGGCATGTGCGAGCACATTCGCCGCCGATCCGACACAGCAACACTGACGGCGTAATTGACATGGCCCTGCTACAACCCGTTCGCGGCACGCATGATTTACTGGCCGATGAAACACGCGCTCACGGCCGCGTGACCGAAACCGCGCGCGCGGCGGCGCTGCGTTACGGATTCGAGGAAGTATCGACGCCGATTTTCGAGTTCAGCCAGGTGTTCAGGCGGACCCTCGGCGATACCTCCGATATCGTCACGAAGGAAATGTATACATTCACCGACAAGGGGGGCGACGAACTCACCCTTCGGCCGGAGAATACGGCCGGCATCGCGCGCAGCTTCATCTCCGAGGGGCTGGCGCAGCAGATCCCGGTCAAGGTGTTTTACAACGGGCCGATGTTTCGCTACGAGCGCCCGCAGAAGGGCCGGTTGCGCCAGTTCCACCAGATCGGGATCGAACTGATCGGCGTTGCCCAGCCGCAGGCCGATATAGAGGTCATCGCCTGCGGCGCGCGGGTGCTGGACGAGCTGGGTGTGATCGGTCTGGCGACGCTGGAACTGAATACGCTCGGCGATACGCAAAGCCGGTCCGCCTATCGCGACGCGCTGGTCGAATATTTCAGCGATTTTACGGCCGACCTGTCACAGGACAGCCAGGAACGGCTGACGCGAAATCCGCTGCGCATCCTGGACTCGAAGAACGAAGGCGACCGCAGGATCATCGCCGATGCGCCGTTGTTTGCCGATTTTCTCAATGCGGAAAGCAGCGATCACTTCGCCGCGGTGCGCGCCGGGCTGGACGCGCTGGACATAGCCTATACCATCAATCCCCGGCTGGTGCGGGGGCTGGATTATTACTGCCATACGGCGTTCGAGTTCACGACCGATGCGCTGGGCGCCCAGGGCGCGCTGATTGCGGGTGGCCGGTATGACGGGCTGATCGGCATGATGGGCGGGCCCGAAACGCCGGGGATCGGATGGGCCGGGGGCATTGAGCGTCTGGCGATGCTGTGCGGCGATCCACCGCCGCGGCCACGGGCGATTGCGGTGGTGCCGGTTGGTGATGTCGCCCAGCAGGCCGCCCTTGTCCTGTCGGAAAAACTGCGCCGGGACGATTTTCGGATAGAAATCGCCTATAGCGGAAACCTGAGCCGCCGGATGAAACGCGCAAACAGGCTGAATGTCTGCGCCGTGGTGATTTTTGGCGAGGACGAACTGGCGCGGGACGCGGTGACCGTGCGCCACATGGATACGGGCGAGCAGGAAGAGGTGCCGCTCACCTCCCTCCCGGATTTTCTCGCCCGCTATCGTTAGCAACGCCATGCCGGCGGTAGCGCGGGCGGTGGCTTTCGCGGCGGGAGCGAACCATCGTTCCAGCACGGTCGGACTGCGCGACAGGCTGTTTGTCGACGAAGCGAAGGCGCCGCTGGTTCTCGAGCAACTCGCCCGCACGGGCATCGCCCAGGCGATTGTCATGTCGACCTGTGACCGGGTGGAGGTGCAGGCCGTCGTGACGGATCCGGAACTGGCGCGCGATACCGTCCGCGCCCTGTTTGCACGAAATTCCGGCCTGGATGAAAGCGAGCTCGCCGATCAGGTCTACTGTTTATCCGGCGACGCGGCGGTACGGCACATTTTCGCCGTTGCCGCTTCCCTGGACAGCCAGACCATTGGAGAACCGCAGGTGCTGGGGCAGGTTCGCGAAGCCCACAGGTTTTCGCAGGCCCATGGCATGACCGGTCCGGAACTCGATGCGATCATGCAGGCTGCGTACACCGCGGCAAAGCGGGTGCGGACGGAAACCGAAATCGGCCGCCGTCCGGTCTCCATCGCCTCGGCGGCGGGCCGGATTGCCCGCGACGTGCAGGGGGACCTGTCGTCGTCGGCCGTGCTGGTCGTCGGCCTCGGCGACATGGCGGATATTGTCGTCGACCAGTTTCGCGCCATGGGCGTTACCCGCATCATGCAATGCGGGCCGTCACGGCGAACCGAAGCGGTCGCGCGGCGCAACGGATTTCATTTTGTCGCCTATGACGCGCTTGACGATACGCTAAAGGATGCCGAAATCGTCGTGACGGCGGCGGGAACCGGGCAGTATCTGGTTGGCGAAGAATCGATGCGGCGCGCCTTGCGCCGTCGCCGGTTCCGGCCTGTCCTGCTGATCGATGCGGGCGTGCCGGGCGATATCGATCCGGCGGTGGGCGACCTGGACGGCGCTTTCCTGTATACGCTGGACGATCTGGAGCGGGTCGCCATGGAGGGTCGCTCGACCCGGGGCGCGGCTTCCGCCGCGGCCTGGGCTATCGTTGACCAGGAAGTGGAATCGTGGCGGCGCGCCCATGCGGGCCGGGATGCGGTTCCGGCGATTGTCGCCTTGCGCGACCGTTTCGAGGCGCTGCGTCGGGAAATTCTGAAAGAGGCGCCGGATGCGGATGCCGTGGAAACCACGCGGCGGCTGATCGGCCGCCTGCTGCATGACCCAAGCCGCGCCATGCGTGAAATGGCGTCAGGCAGCGGCGAGATGGACTTGAAAGTGGCGGAACAGGTGCTGCGGCAGATATTCCGCCTTGATGATCGTGACGATGGAAAGCAGGACTAGATGCGCGAAAACGAAAAATACGCAAGCCTCGTTGCCCGCCAGGAGGAATTGACGGCATTGATGTCGAGCGGCGAACTCGGCCCCGAAGCCTTCACGAGGTGTTCCCGGGAATATGCCGAACTTGCGCCCATCGTCGAAAAGATCACCGAACTGCGGGATGCCAGGGCGGAACAGGCCGATCTGGAGGAACTGACCCACGATCCGGAAATGCGCGAAATGGCGGAAAAGGAATCGCGCGCCCTGCAGGAGCGCATCCCGGCGCTGGAACAGGAATTGCGCATCCTGCTGCTTCCGAAGGATGCGGCCGACGAAAAGAATGCCATCCTGGAAGTACGGGCCGGAACCGGCGGCGACGAGGCGTCGCTGTTCGCGGCGGAGCTGTTCCGCATGTATCAGCGCTATGCGGATCTGCAGAACTGGCGGTTCGAGGTGCTGAGCATCAGCGAAAACGAGCTGGGCGGATACAAGGAAGCCACGGCGCTGATATCGGGCAAGGGGGTGTTTGCCCGCCTGAAGTTCGAATCGGGCGTCCACCGGGTACAGCGGGTGCCGGAAACCGAATCCGGCGGCCGGATACATACATCGGCCGCGACGGTCGCCGTGCTGCCCGAAGCGGAGGAAGTCGACGTGCAGATTGCCGACAAGGACATCCGCGTCGATATCTTCCGGTCCAGCGGCCCCGGCGGGCAGTCCGTCAATACGACCGACAGCGCGGTGCGCATTACCCACCTGCCGACGGGCATCGTCGTGATCCAGCAGGATGAAAAATCGCAGCACAAGAACCGCGCCAAGGCCATGAAGGTTCTGATGGCGCGGATTTATGACCTTGAACGCGCGCAGGTCGATGCGGCGCGCTCCGCGGACCGCAAGAACCAGGTCGGCAGCGGCGACCGGTCGGAACGCATTCGCACCTATAATTTTCCGCAGGGCCGGGTTACGGACCATCGAATCAACCTGACCCTCTACAAGGTCGACAGGGTTATCGTCGGCGAGTCGCTGGACGAGATTATCGGCCCGCTGATCGCGGAAGATCAGGCCATGCGACTGGCCAGTATGACATGACGGATATCCGCGCCGGACTGCAGCACGGTGCGGCCCGGCTGGCCGCGGCGGGCATCCCGAATTCCCGGGCCGAAGCGCGGTTGCTTCTGGGCCATGCGACCGGATTGCCCCTGGAAACGCTGATCGGCCATCCGGAGCGCCGGATAGACGGCGAACGGGCGTATATGCAACTCGTCGAACGGCGCGCGGCGCGCGAACCGCTGTCGCATATCACCGGCCGGCGCGAATTCTGGAGCCTGGATTTCGCCGTCACGCGGGATACGCTGGACCCCCGCGCCGACTCCGAAACGCTGATCGAAGCGGTCATGGACCGGATCGCGGATCGGGGCGCGCCCTTGCGGATTGCCGACCTCGGCACCGGGACCGGGTGCCTGCTCGGCGCGCTGCTGTCGCTGCTGCCCGGCGCTTTCGGTGTTGCGGTCGATTGCAGTCCGGCGGCGGCGGCGGTTGCGGCCCGCAACCTGGCAGCGCTGGGGTTCCGTGACCGATTCACGGTGGTGGCGGGCAATTGGGCCAATTCGCTGGCCGGCGGATTCGATATCGTCGTTTCCAATCCGCCCTATATCCCGAGCGGCGAAATCGACGGCCTGGAACCCGAAGTCGCCGTCTGGGAGCCGCGACTCGCGCTTGATGGCGGAACGGACGGGCTTTTCGCCTATCGGCAGATTTTCGACGAATTGCCCCTGCTGTTGAAAGCCGGCGGCTTCGCCGCGCTGGAATTCGGCCAAGGCCAAGGGGATGCCGTCGCGATGCTGGCGGCGCGCGCCGGGATGACCGTATCCGCCAGAAAGGCCGATCTGGGCGGCAGGGAGCGTTGCCTGGTGTGCGAAGCTCCCTTGAATGATGTATTGGATTAAGTATTCCGATAGTGTTTGCTGCAATTTTTGCCGGTTGAATTTATAATTGACTGGCGTGGCCGGCGGTGCGGTAAGGAATCGTTACGATTTTGCGGCATAGTGTCGCGCTGACTACTTGATGCTGCGTGGATGCGGTAGATAGTGCGGCATATTTTGATCGGCAGGATCGCCCGTCTGGTCCGGCAGCGTAGTTGCGCTTGATATGGCGTCGTGGCCGGTTAGTATGCGCCACAGTGGAAGGGGGTTCTGTATACAGGTCGTTGTTCGGCTCGATTACGGAACCGGGGAGTTTCCGTTTGGTATGGAGGGAGCAATCGTGAAATCACGACTTGCCGCGTTTGCGGCGGCTTTTGTCGGTGCGGTGGGCGCTGTGCTGTATGGCAGTGTTGCGTTCGCAGCCGAGCCGCGGAATTGGCAACTGGGCCTTCAGGATCCCGCCTCGCCGACGGCGGCCCGTATCGACAGTTTTCATGACGTGTTGACATGGCTGGCAACAGGCATCTCGCTTTTCGTCATGATACTGTTGGTGATCGTTATTTTCAGGTTCAACGAAAAAGCCAATCCGACGCCGACGAAAACCACGCATAACGCGGTGCTGGAACTTGCCTGGACGATTGTGCCGGTGCTTATCCTTGTCGCGATGGCGATCCCGTCATTCAGTCTGCTGTATTATGCGGACCGGGTCGAGGACCCTGACATGACGCTGAAGATCACGGGCCATCAATGGTACTGGTCCTACGAATACCCCGATCACGGCGGATTCGGTTTCGACGCAAACATGGTTACCGACGAGGAAGTTGCGAAAAACCCGAATCTGAAGCGGATGATGGATACGGATAACCGGGTCGTCCTGCCCGCGGGCAAGAAAGTCCAGTTGCTGATGACCTCCGCGGACGTCATCCATAACTGGGGTGTTGCGTCGCTTGGCGTGAAGCTGGATACGGTGCCGGGTCGCCTCAACGAAACCTGGGTGCAGGTCAACGAGCCGGGCGTCTATTATGGTTTCTGCTCGGAACTGTGCGGTGTCGCCCACGCCTATATGCCCATTACCGTCGAGGTGGTTTCACCCGAGGATTTCGACATATGGGTCGAGCAGGCGAAGGTGAATTTCGCCAGGTCGGATGACGGGGCGGCGCCCGCTGTCCGGGTTGCACAAAACAATGTCGCAGACTGAAGTGGTTAGAGGAGGGCTATAGGCATGGCTGGCGCACACGCGGACCCGACGGGTTGGAAACGCTTCGTCTATTCGACTAATCACAAGGATATCGGCACGCTGTACCTGCTTCTGTCGGTGGTCGCGGCGCTGATTGGCGGCGGTTTCTCCGTATACATGCGTATGGAGCTGATGGAGCCCGGCGTTCAGTTCATGACCAATGCCGACGGCACGCCGGATGGCCAGGCCTGGAACGTGTTTGTCACCGCGCACGGCCTGATCATGGTCTTCTTTGTCGTCATGCCTGCCCTGATCGGAGGGTTCGGCAACTGGTTTGTGCCGCTCATGATCGGCGCGCCGGACATGGCGTTTCCGCGTATGAACAATATCAGCTTCTGGCTGCTCGTACCGGCCATGCTGCTCCTTGCCGCCTCGGCGTTTGTGGGTGAAGGCGCGGGTACCGGCTGGACAATTTATCCACCGCTATCCGGCGGCGACGCCCATCCCGGGCCATCGGTGGACATGGCGATTTTCGCCCTGCATCTTGCCGGCGCGTCGTCCATTCTCGGCGCCATCAATTTTATCACCACGATCTTCAACATGCGCGCCAAGGGCATGACGCTGCACAAGATGCCGCTGTTCGCATGGTCGGTTCTGGTGACCGCATTTCTGCTGCTGCTGTCGCTGCCGGTGCTCGGCGGCGCCATCACGATGCTGCTGACGGATCGCAATTTCGGCACCTCCTTCTTCAAGCCCGATGGCGGCGGCGACCCGATCCTGTTCCAGCATCTGTTCTGGTTCTTCGGACATCCTGAAGTCTATATCATGATCCTGCCGGGCTTCGGCATCGTCTCGCACATCATTTCGACCTTCTCGCGCAAGCCTATTTTCGGGTATCTCGGGATGGCCTACGCGATGGTGGCGATCGGTTTTGTCGGTTTCATCGTCTGGGCCCATCACATGTACACGGTGGGTCTCAGCGTCGATACGCGGGCCTATTTCGTCGCGGCGACCCTGGTGATCGCGGTGCCCACGGGTATCAAGATCTTCAGCTGGATCGCCACGATGTGGGGCGGCTCGATCCGGTTCGACACGCCGATGCTCTGGGCGGTCGGATTTATCTTCCTGTTCACGGTCGGCGGCGTGACCGGCGTTATCCTGGCCAATGCCGGTGTCGATCTGGTGCTGCACGATACCTACTATGTGGTGGCGCATTTCCACTATGTTCTGTCGCTGGGCGCCGTGTTCTCGATCATCGCCGCGACCTATTACTGGTTCGGCAAGATGACCGGGCGGCATTATCCGGAATGGGCCGGAAAGCTGCATTTCTGGACGACCTTTATCGGCGTCAACCTCACCTTCTTCCCGCAGCATTTCCTGGGGCTGGCGGGGATGCCGCGGCGCTATATCGATTATCCGGATGCCCTGGCCGGCTGGAACATGGTGTCGTCCTATGGCGCCTTTATCACGGCCGCATCGACGATCTTCTTCCTGCTGGTGATGTGGTATTCGATGGTTGCCGGTCGCAGGGCGGAAGCCAATTACTGGGGCGAGGGTGCGACGACGCTTGAATGGACCGTCAGTTCGCCGCCGCCGTTCCACAGCTACCACGACCTGCCTGTCATCAAGTAGCCGGGCCGGAACTCAGGGAGGCAATAAGGGTGAGCGACGCCGCAATCCGTACGGTGGAACTGGAACACGCAGATGCTGCGCCGGGTGATTTTTTCGCCCTGCTCAAGCCGCGTGTGGTGTCGCTTGTCGTTTTCACCGGCGCAACCGGGATCCTTGTCGCGCCGGGGGCGATCCATCCGCTGATTGCGCTGGTGGCCCTGCTTTGCATTGCCGTCGGCGCCGGTGCGGCGGGCGCGATCAACATGTGGTATGACCGCGATATCGATGCGGTCATGACGCGCACCAGCAACCGGCCAATTCCGGCGGGCAGGATCAGGCCCGGCGATGCACTTGGCTTCGGCACCGTCCTGGCGGTCGGATCGGTTACGGTCATGGGGCTGGCGGTCAATTATGCCGCGGCGGCTCTTCTGGCCGTTTCGATCCTGTTCTACGTGTTCGTCTACACGGTCTGGCTGAAGCGTCGCACGCCGCAGAATATTGTTATTGGGGGCGCCGCCGGCGCGTTTCCGCCGATGATCGGCTGGGCCGCCGTGACGGGTTCGGTCGGCATCGAATCGGCGTTGCTGTTCGCCCTGATTTTTTTCTGGACGCCGCCGCATTTCTGGGCGCTGGCGCTGTATCGGCGCGGCGATTACGAAAAGGCCGGCATTCCGATGCTGCCGGTTGTCGCGGGCGAGGCCGAAACCAAGAAACAGATGCTTCTGTACACGGTTCTGCTGCTGCCCGTCGCCGTCGCCCCGGCGTGGTTCGGCGTGGTGGGCTGGCTGTATGGCGGCGTGGCCCTGGTGCTGGGGCTGGTGTTCCTGGCGGCCGCGATTTGCGTGTCTTTCGACAAGACGCACCGGTCCGCAAGGCGGATGTTCGGCTATTCGATCTTTTATCTTTTTGCCCTGTTTGCCACGATGATGGTCGATGTGCCGTCCGGAACGGCAGGGTGAGGCGCGATGGCTGCAAAGGCGGATATGGCGGAACCCATGGCTGACGATAACGGCAAACACGACGCGCAAGACGAAAGACGCCGCCGGCAGCGGTCCAGGAACCTGACCTTGCTGCTCGTGCTCGGCGGCCTCGCATTGCTGTTTTATGTCATCACGATTGTTCGCATGGGCGGCGGGTGAGGCGATGGCGGCGACCGACAGAAACCGGAACCGGAAAACCCTTATTGCCTGCGCGACCGTTGTCGCGGGCATGGTGGGGCTGTCCTTCGCATCGGTGCCGCTTTACGATTTGTTCTGCCGGGTCACCGGGTATGGCGGCACGACGCAGGTCGCGGCGAGCGACAGCGCGACAGTGACGGAGCGCATTATCCGGGTGCGATTCGATGCATCGACGAATCCGCACCTTGGCTGGCGGTTCGAACCGGTACAGCGGGAAATGACTCTGCAGGTGGGCCAGACGGCCCTCGCCTATTACCGGGCCACCAATCTGGAATCCACCGTCAATACGGGCACTGCGACCTTCAACGTGACGCCGCAGAAGGCGGGCCTTTACTTCGCCAAGATCGAATGTTTCTGTTTCACCGAACAGCAGCTCGAACCGGGACAGTCCGTTGACATGCCGGTGACATTTTTCATCGATCCGGAAATCGAATCCGATCCGAATCTCGATGAAGTGAAGACAATAACGCTGTCCTACACGTTTTTCCGCGCGGCGACGGATGAAACGGACGCCGCTGACAAGACGGCATCCGTGAACCAGACTTCGAACAAGCCGGCCGAGATGAATTAATGAACAGAACACAGAGCGAGTGAGAACGGATATGAGCGCTGAACACGCACAAACCCATGACTATCACCTCGTCGATCCGAGCCCATGGCCGATCGTCGGTACCATTGCCGCCGCCAGCCTGTTCTGCGGCCTGATTCTGTTCATGCATCCGAATATCCTCGGCACTGATCTGGAACCGAGGATTGCGGCGCTGGGTATATGGACAATAGCACCCGGGGTGGTTCTCCTGTTTCTGACGGGCTGGTTCTGGTGGCGCGACGTCATTCGCGAAGCGGAATTCGAAGGCTACCACAAGCCTGTTGTGCAGCTCGGCATGCGATATGGCATGGCGCTGTTTATCTGTTCAGAGGTCATGTTTTTCGCCGCGTTTTTCTGGGCATTCTTCGATGCGTCGCTGGCGCCGAAGGAGATGCCCCACGATGTGCCCGGCGGTGTCTGGCCGCCGGAGGGCATTGAGACCTTCGATGCGTTCGATCTGCCGTTCATGAATACCCTGATCCTGCTGCTTTCCGGCGTGACGGTCACCTGGGCGCATCATGCCCTGATTGAAGGGGACCGCCGCGGCCTGATGCGCGGGCTGGGCCTGACGATCCTGCTCGGTATCGCCTTCACCGCCCTGCAGGCATATGAATACAGCCACGCGGCGTTCGGCATCACGAGCGGCATCTATGGCTCCACGTTCTACATGGCGACCGGCTTTCACGGTTTCCATGTTATCGTCGGGACCGCTTTCCTGACGGTCTGTTTCTTCCGGGCCCGTGCCGGCCATTTCAAGCCGGAGCATCATTTCGGTTTCGAGGCAGCGGCCTGGTACTGGCATTTCGTTGACGTGGTCTGGCTGTTCCTCTTCATCTGCGTCTACTGGTGGGGCGGCTGATAGATTCCTGATGGCCGTATCCTATCCGCCAGTTTCGCCATTCTCGGCCGGGCTTCGTTGCCGGTGTCCGCGATGCGGCGTGGGGCGGCTGTTTCGGGGCTATCTGACGGTTGCGGACAAATGCGAACGTTGCGGACTGGACCTGAAAGCATCCGATAGCGGCGACGGTCCGGCGGTGTTCGTCATTTTTATCGTCGGGCCGGTTGTAACGGGCCTCGCGCTCTGGGTCGAAGCCATGTTCGAACCGCCGTTATGGGCGCACGCCCTGATGTGGATCCCGGCAATCTGCGGCGGTTCGGTGGTGCTGCTGCGGCCCTTCAAGGCCGTTATGATCGCGTTGCAATACCGGCACAAGTCCGGCGAAGCCGGCACAGCGACATTCGACTAGATACGAGACCGGACAAACATGGGATTTCGCCCGCAATTCTGGCCCACCGTGGTAACGGTGCCGATGCTTATCGCGCTGGTCGGGCTCAGCATCTGGCAATTCAACCGGTACGGCTGGAAGGCCGACCTGATCGAAAAGCTGAATACCCGCGCGGAATCGGAAGCGGTGGACCTGCCGCCGGGAACACCCGCTACCGAAGCGCTGGAATTTCAGCGGGTCCGCGTGACAGGGACCTATCTGCACGACAAGGAACTCCATCTTGTTGCGCGGTCGATGCGCGGGAATCCTGGCATGCATATCTTCACGCCCCTGCGCCGCGCCGATGGCGGCGGCATCGAACTGATCAACCGCGGCTGGGTTCCCGGGGAACGGCTGGAGGCGGCGACGCGCGCGGCGGGTCAACTCGCGGGCGAGGTAACCGTTGACGGAATCGTCCGGCTCGCCAAGGGGCAGGGCAGTTTCATTCCCGACAACGACCCGGAACAGAATGTCTGGTTCTTCATCGATCCGGCGGCGATGGCGCAGGCGGTCGGGCTGGACGCATTGCCGCCCCATTATATTGTATCCGGTAATACGGATGTGCCCGGCGGCTTTCCGGTCGGCCGGCAGTGGCGCATCAACCTGCCGAACAACCATTTTGAATACGGCCTGACCTGGATGTTCATGGCCATGGCGTTACTGGTGATTTATGTCCTCTACCACCGAAAGCCGCGCTGACAACGCCGGGACGCCGGCGGCATACCGGGAACTCGAACGCCGGTTCCGCCGCATCGCCCTGGTCGGCAATGCCCTGAATCAGTTGCACTGGGACCAGTCCGTGATGATGCCGCCCGGCGGCGCGGGCCCGCGCGGCGACCAGATCGCGGCGCTGGCGGTCATCCGGCACGGCGCGCTGACCGATCCGGCAATGGACGATCTGCTGGCCCGGGCGGCGTCGCAGGCCGATGCGCTGGACGACTGGCAGGCCGCCAATCTGCGAGAAATGCGCCGGAAGCACGCCCACGCCGCGGCCCTGCCGGCCGACCTTGTCGAGGCATTGTCGACGGCGACGAGCAAATGCGAGACGATCTGGCGCACCGCGCGGCGCGATGCCGATTACGCCACCGTGTTGCCCGCCCTGACGGAAGTGCTTTTCCTCACCCGCCGCAAGGGAGAGGCGCTGTCATCGGCGTTCGGGGTGGCGCTGTACGATGCGTTGCTCGACGCCTTCGAACCCGATGGGCGCAGCGCCGATATCGATCCTGTTTTCGATGCCTATGCCGCCTTCCTGCCGGACTTTCTGGATGACGTGCTGGCGCGGCAGCGCACGCAACCGGCGCCCGTATTGCCGCCGGGTCCGTTTCCGATCGAACGGCAGCGGGCTCTCGTGCGCCTGATGGCGGAGACAGTGGGTCTCGATTTCGGGTCGGCGCGTCTCGATGAAAGCCTGCACCCGTTTTCCGCGGGTATTCCCGAAGACAGCCGGATCACCACCCGTTACGACGAAGCCGACTTTACCCAGGCGCTGATGGGTGTGCTGCATGAAACCGGGCATGCGATGTATGAACGCGGCCGCCCGGCGGCCTGGCGCTACCAGCCGGTCGGCGAAGCACGCGGCATGACCATGCATGAAAGCCAGTCGCTGCTGGTCGAAATGCAGGTCTGCCGGTCGGCGGCGTTCATGGCCTGGGCGGCGCCCGTAATACGCGATGCCTTCGATGGCGCGGGGCCGGCATGGGATCCGGATAACCTCGCCCGGCTGGCCCTCCGCGTCGAACCCGGATTTATCCGTGTCGACGCGGATGAAGTAACCTATCCGGCGCATGTCATATTGCGCTACCGGCTGGAACGCTCGATGTTGTCCGGCGACCTGGCGCTGGCCGATCTGCCCGGTGCATGGAATGACGGTTTGCGGGCGCTGCTGGGGGTTACGCCGCCGAATGACCGGCTCGGCTGCCTGCAGGACATTCACTGGTACGACGGCGCCTGGGGTTACTTTCCGACCTATACGCTGGGCGCGATGGCGGCGGCGCAGATATTTGCCGCTGCGAGACGGGCGGATCCGTCTATCGCCCCAGCGCTGGGCCAGGGCAATTTCGGACCGCTGATGGTCTGGCTGCGGGCCAATATCCATGCGAAAGGCTCGTTCCTGTCAACCGGCGCGATCCTGCAGCAGGCCACGGGCCGGACGCTGACCGCCGCCGCGTTTCAGGATCATCTGCGGGCGCGCTACCTGCCCGATTGACCGGGGACGAATGCTTGCCTGCGTCGTAACGTGTGGATAGGTTACGCGCGCTGCGACTGGCTGAAAGGAATACGGTGCGCTATATCAGCACACGCGGGCGCGCGCCCGAACTGGAATTCGATGACGTTCTGCTGACCGGGCTTGCCCGGGACGGCGGGTTGTACCTGCCGCAAAGCTGGCCGGCATTCAGCGCCGATGACATTCGCGCCCTGCGCGGCCTTTCCTATCCGGAGCTGGCGGCCCGGGTGATCGGACCGTTTGCGGGCGGGTGCATTGCGCCCGCCGACCTCTCCGCGATCCTGACGGAAAGCTACCGGGGTTTCGGCCACAAGGCCGTGGCGCCGCTGCGGCAGCTTGAACCGGCCCTGTGGGTGATGGAACTGTTTCACGGGCCGACACTGGCGTTCAAGGATTTTGCGATGCAGTTCCTTGGCCGCGCCTTCGACCATGTTCTGACACGGCGCGGTGAGCGCGTGACCATTATCGGCGCGACGTCCGGCGATACCGGTCCGGCAGCGATCGAGGCGTGCCGCGACCGGGAAGCGGTCGATATATTCTTCCTGTATCCGCATGACCGGGTGTCGGAGGTGCAGCGCCGCCAGATGACAACGGTAATGTCGAAGAATGTCCATGCGCTGGCTGTCGAAGGGACGTTCGACGATTGCCAGGACATCGTGAAAGCCATGTTCAACGATGAGGTCTTTCGGGACGACGTGCGGCTTTCCGCGGCCAATTCGATAAACTGGGCGCGGATCGTGGCGCAGATCGTCTATTATTTCCACGCGGCCGTGTCCCTTGGCGCGCCGGACCGTGCGGTCTCCTTTGCCGTGCCGACAGGGAATTTCGGCAATATCTATGCGGGTTATGCGGCAAGGGCCATGGGCCTGCCCATCAGCCAGTTCATTATCGGCTCCAACGTCAATGACATCCTGCCACGCTTTTTCGATAGCGGCGCGTTGACGACCGGCGCCGTGACGCCGACGATTTCGCCCAGCATGGATATTCAGGTGTCGAGCAATTTCGAGCGCTTTCTGTTTGAACTCTACGGGCGCGACGGTCGCGCTACCGAGGCGGCGGTGACGGAGTTCCGCGAGACAGGTACTCTATCGGTCGGCAGCAACCTGTGGCGGCGCGCGCAGGATACCTTCGACGGCTACCGGACGGATGAGGCCGCGACAAAGACCGTCATCGGCGAGACGTACCGCGACAGCAATTATCTGCTCGACCCCCACAGCGCCATCGGCGTCGCATCCGCGCGGGCCCGGCGCCGGGATTCAACGACGCCGGTCGTGGTGTTGGCGACCGCGCACCCGGCGAAATTTCCCGATGCGGTCAGGGAGGCGTCCGGCGTGTACCCCGAACTGCCGCCGGCGCTGGCCGACCTTCGCGAACGGCCGGAACGGATCGAGGTTCTGCCCAACGATCTTCGGGTCATCCAGAAATTCGTGCGCCGGCAGCTCGGTATCGCGGGGTCCGCATGAGCAGCGTGCAACTGACAACCCTACCGAACGGGCTGCGGGTCGTGACGGATACCGTAGCAACCGTTGAAACTGTTTCGGCCGGGGTCTGGATCGGCGCCGGGACGCGGCATGAGCCTGCAAATATAAACGGCGTCGCACATCTGCTGGAACATATGGCGTTCAAGGGGACCGAGCGGCGCAGCGCCGCCGATATCGCCCGGGAAATCGAGGATGTCGGCGGCCAGATCAACGCCTATACCAGCCGGGAGCACACGGCCTATTACGCCAAGGTGCTGAAGGATGACACACGGCTGGCCTTCGATATCCTGGCCGATATCCTGCAGAATTCGGTATTCGATCCGAAGGAACTGGCGCGCGAACGGTCGGTGGTCCTGCAGGAAATCGGCCAGGCGAACGACACGCCCGACGATATCGTCTTCGACTATTTCCAGAGCGCGGCCTTTCCCGATCAACCGCTCGGTCGCCCGGTTCTGGGGCCGCCGGAAATTGTCGAGGCGATGACGCGGGAGGAAATCATGGGTCATATGCAGCAGACCTATGGCGCGGAAGCGATGGTGCTGGCCGTTGCCGGCAACATCGAACACGAAGCGGCTGTTGCGCTGGCGCGGGACCTGTTCGGCGGAATCAGGTCCGCTTCCGTCCGGGAAACCGCGCCGGGCGTTTACCGGGGCGGTGAATACCGGCATGAGCGGGATCTGGAACAGCTGCACCTGGTCCTGGGCTTTCCCGCTACCGGCTATCACGATGACGATTTTTATGCGGCGACCGTGCTGACATCGCTGTTCGGCGGGGGTATGTCGTCGCGGCTGTTTCAGGAAATCCGCGAAAACCGGGGCCTGGCCTATTCGATATACGCCTACAATGCGTTTTACGCCGATTGCGGCGTGCTGGCGGTGTATGCGGGGACGGGGCCGGAGATGACGGGCGAACTTATTCCGGCCATCGCCGAAGAGATCAGGCGTCTGCCGGAGACGCTGGAGGAAGCCGAACTGACACGCGCCCGCAACCAGCTCAAGGCGTCGACCCTGATGGCGCTGGAATCGACGTCCAGCCGATGCGAACAGATGGCGCAGCAACTTCTCATCTTTGACCGGATTGTTCCGGTTTCGGAACAGGTGGCGAAAATCGATGCGGTCGACGCCGCGGCCGTACGGCGGGTGGCCGAGACGGTGTTTCGAGGCCGGCCGACGCTCGCGGCCGTCGGGCCGCTGGAAGGACTGGACGATTACGACCGGATTGGCGCAAGCTTCGCGATGCCAGCCGTGCTGGATGCCTGACAGATTGTGGCGGTGACTCGAATAGGGTAATTGCGGGGACGTAACGAATAGGGCCATGTTCGGATTATTGTCGCATAACGCGCCGACCATTCGGCTGGTTGGACCCAAGGTCATTCTGCGCCCATTGCAGCGTCAGGATGAAAAGCAATGGGTGGAGATTCGTGAGGTCAGCCGATCCTTTCTGGAACGATGGGAGCCCAGATGGCCGAGCGACGCGACGTCGCCTGCCGCCTTCCGTCGCCGCCTGAAACGGTTTTCCGCTGAATGGCGCGACGGGACGACCTATTCGTTCCTGATTTTCAACCGCAGCGACGATGCGTTGTGCGGCGGTATCACGCTGTCCAATATCCGTCGCGGCGTCGCGCAGACCGGCAGCGTCGGGTACTGGGTCGGCGCCCCCTATGCCCGCAAGGGCGTCATGTCGGAAGCAGTGCAACTGCTGCTGAATTTTTCCTTCGATACGCTCGGCCTGCACCGGGTCGAGGCCGCCTGCCTGCCGTCAAACGCGCCCAGCCGCGGCCTGCTGGAAAAAAGCGGCTTCATCCAGGAGGGGTTGGCAAGGAAATTCCTGCGGATCGACGGGATATGGCAGGATCACGTCTGTTACGCGATCCTGCGAACCGATCCCCGGCCTGTCGTGCCGATGTATGACTGACCGAATACGTATCTGTCAGGCGTGGCCGTGCTCGCCGGACAGCAGGGACAGGTCGATCCCCAGCTTCGCGATCGCCCGCTCCCACCTTGTTTCGTTGTCCTGATCGAACAAAAGACTGTCGTCAGCGGGTACGTTCAGCCAGGCATTCTGCTGGATTTCGCTTTCCAGCTGTCCGGAGCCCCAGCCGGCATAACCAAGCGCCAACAACGAATGTTGCGGACCGCGGTTTCGCGCTATATCGCGCAGGATTTCGATCGTCGCCGTCAATCCGACCCGATCATCGACCGTAATGGTGCCGTTCTGTTCGTATTCCGGCGAATGGAGGACGAATCCCCGGCCCGTTTCGACCGGTCCGCCGTACTGGACCTTGATTTCGTTCGCGGATTCGCCGTGTTCGATACCCAGTTGATCGAGCAGTTCCTGGAAGCTCAATTCCTTGATGGGCCTGTTTACAATCAGGCCCATCGCGCCATCGGCATTATGCGCGCACAGGAAAATGACCGAGCGTTCAAAACGTGGATCCTGCATCGTCGGCATGGCGGCCAGAAGCTGGCCCTTCAGATATCCGGAAGTGCTTTCCTTTCCACTCATGGCGTTGGCCTTTTCGTAACTGTGTTCCCGTGTCAATTATCGGCGATATTCGCTGCCGGCGGAATGGCCCACAACAATATCTCGTGTTCAATTATATTGCAGTGCAGCATAACACGAAATACCCTGACGGAAAAGTGACCCGTTCTTTCGGCGTGGAAACATTATATATTCCGCGCATTCGTTGATTACAGTAGAGGGGAAATAATTTCGTGCCGATCGTTCGGATCATGCAGGCGGCAATCGTATCCCTGTTCTGTCTGACGCTGTCGTCGGCGGGGATGGCGGCCAGCGGCGCCTGGAACACCAACGATCATGTCGATACGCGGCTTGTGTCGGCGACGGATGCAGTTGGCGATGCGGATGTCCTTCGGCTGGGCCTGCATTTCCGGATGCGGCCGGGCTGGAAGATTTACTGGCGGTCGCCGGGCGATGCCGGATTTCCGCCGCAACCCGACTGGACCGGATCCGAAAATGCGCGCCAGGTGACGCTGGCTTGGCCCGCGCCGAAGCGGTTTACCATCTTCGGGCTGGAGACGCTGGGTTACGCCGACGAGGTCTTGCTGCCGCTGGATATTGCGCTGGAAGCGCCAGGCCAGCCATTGCGGCTCCGAACCAGTGTCCGTTATCTCACCTGCAGGGATATCTGCATTCCCTATGACGCCGTGCTGGCGCTGGACCTGCCTGCGGGGCCTGCCGAACCGGGAAGCGAGTCCGGGCTTATCGAACGGTTTGCGGCACATGTGCCCGGTGCAGATTCCGCCGCCGGCCTGTCCATTGAAAACGCCGTCCTGGTCAACCGGGGCAGGGACCCCGTATTACAGTTCGCCCTGCGCAGCGATACGGGATTCGATACGCCGGACGTCTTCATCGAGGCGCCGAAGGATACGCTGTTTGGCAAACCGGCGGTCGTCGAGGCGGAGTCGGGCAGGCGCGCTTGGCTGGAAGTGAAAGGCGCCGGTGCGTCCGCGGCGGAACTGGATGGCGCCGAATTCACCGTGACACTGGTCGATGGCGACCGGGCGATCGAACGCGTTCTGCCCGTGCGCCTGGGCGAGCCGCTTGCGGACCTGCCCGAAATTACCGGGGCCGTGGCAGAGGCGCCGCCGCTCTGGTACATACTGTTGCTGGCGGTCTTGGGGGGGCTGATTCTGAACCTGATGCCCTGCGTACTGCCGGTCCTGTCGATCAAGCTGCTGGCCGCCGTCAGTCATGGCGGCAGCCATGCCGCCGACGTGCGCACCGGATTCCTCGCCACGGCGGCAGGTATCGTGGCGTCGATGCTGGCGATAGCGGCGGCACTGATCGCCGTGAAGGCGGCGGGGTTTGCCGCCGGATGGGGCATCCAGTTTCAGCAGCCGGTCTTTCTGGCGTTCATGGTTATCGTGGTCACGTTGTTCGCGTGCAACCTGTTTGGCATGTTCCAGATTTCATTGCCGCAATGGATGTCGGGGCTGGCGCTTTCCGCCGGCAACAGGCCATCGACCGGCGGGCACTTCCTGACCGGCGCCTTTGCGACCCTGCTGGCGACCCCGTGTTCCGCGCCGTTCGTCGGTACTGCGATAGGCTTCGCGCTCAGCCGCGACGCGATGGAAATCCTGACGGTCTTCGCCGCGCTGGGGCTTGGCCTTGCGCTGCCTTACCTTGCTGTGGCCGCCTTTCCAGGGGTTGCCGCCGCCATGCCGCGCCCCGGCCCGTGGATGATCACCCTGCGCCGCGTGCTGGGGCTGGCGCTGGTGGCGACGGCGGTATGGCTGCTCAGTATCATGGCGGCTCAGATCGGCATGGAAGGCGCCATCCTGCTCGGTGCGATGATGGCGCTGATCGGCGCTGTCCTGGCGTTACGGCGTCTGCCGGATTCCCGCCTTGGCCGCCATTCGGGCGTCGCCGTGACCGTTCTGGCGCTGGCCGCGCTGGCAATGCCCATGGTTCGCGCACCCGACCCGACCGTGCCTGCAAGGCAGGTGCAGGCCGGATGGCAGGCTTTCGACATGGCGGAACTGCGCCGTATCGTCGCCGCCGGCGGGACCGTTTTTGTGGATGTCACGGCGGACTGGTGCATCACCTGCCAGGTCAACAAGAAGCTGGTGCTGGATCAGGGCGAAGTCGCGGCATGGCTCGCGGGAGGCGGCGTTACCGCCATGCGCGCGGACTGGACCCGCCCCGACCCAGCCATCGCCGCGTACCTCGCGCGCTTCGGCCGATACGGTATTCCGTTCAACGCGATCTATGGGCCGAAGGCGCCTGACGGAATAGCCCTGCCGGAACTTTTGACAAATGCCGCTGTACTGGATACTGCGGCCCGCGCATCGGGCGGCAGCGACACGGTTTCCCGGTAGATATGTCATTTCCGCGTCGATCATGCCGAATTCGGCTGGACTTGCGTGGTCGCGGGTTTAGATCGGATCGTGTCCGGTTGGAATTACCCTCGAAGATTCAACATATACGTGAATCCGACCTATCTTATTGAATATTTAAACTGCACCTTCACAGGTTCGAATGAAGCCTGTTGCGGTTCCATTCGGACCTGATGTGCTATAAGTATCTGGCCGGACGAAACCACACACAATGACATTTCAGTATTGGAGGGTTGGAAGAAGACATGACAATCAAGGTTGGCGACAAGGTTCCTTCAGCGACGCTGTACGAATTGGGTGCGGATGGCCCCGCCGCGGTATCGACGGATGATTTCTTCAAGGGCCGCAAGGTTGTGCTGTTCGCGGTGCCGGGCGCCTTCACGCCGACTTGTTCGGCGAAGCATGTACCGGGCTTTTTGAACAATGCGGCGGCTATCAAGGCGAAGGGCGTCGACGCCATCGCCTGTCTCGCGGTGAACGATGCGTTTGTCATGGGCGCCTGGGGCAAGGACCAGGGCGTCGGCGAAAATATCTCGATGCTCGCCGACGGCAGTGGAGAATTCACAAAGGCGGCCGGTCTGGAACTGGACCTTTCGGCGCGCGGCCTGGGCGTGCGGTCGAAGCGTTACGCCATGGTTGTCGATGATGGCGTGGTGACGGCGCTGAAAGAGGAAGAAGGCGGCGCGCTGACAATCTCCAGCGCGGAAAGCGTTCTGGAATCGCTATAGCAGGCGCGTTCTGATTTACGGCGGAAGGTATTATCGCCTTCCGCCGAAAGCCCTTGCCGCTTCGCGGGCGAGTTCGTCGGCGCGTTCGTTTTCCGGGTGGCCGGCATGCCCCCTGACCCAGCGCCATTCGACCTCATGGTCTTCGATTGCCGCTTCCAGGCGCTGCCACAGGTCGACATTCCTGACCGGTTTCCTCGACGCGGTTTTCCAGCCATTTTTTTTCCAGGCGTGAATCCATTTCGTGATCCCGTCGCGCAGATAGGTGCTGTCCGTGTGAATCACGGCGCGGACAGGTCTTTTTATCGCCTCCAGCGCCATGATGGCCGCCAGCATTTCCATCCGGTTGTTGGTGGTTTCCGCCTCGCCGCCGTTCAGTTCCTTTTCCGTACCGCGATACCGCAGGATCGCCCCCCAGCCGCCCGGGCCCGGATTACCGCTGCAGGCGCCATCCGTGAAGATTTCAATTCTGTCCGTGCTGTTGTCCGCCATCACAACCCGTATGCGCCAGGTCCCGGCACCTGCTGGTGAAACTGCAGGAAGCCGAGATATTCCAGGGGGTCCTTCGGCTGCACCATCGCGCCTTCCGGATGATTCAGCCAGTCATACAGCCGGGTCAGCAGAAACCGGAGCGCGCTGCCGCGCGCAAGGATCGGCAACGCCTGCAGTTCCGCGCCGGAAAGCGGCCGGACCTTGCGGTATTCGGACAGCATGACCCTGGCCTTGGTGACGTTGAAGCTGCCATCGCGTTCAAAACACCAGGCGTTCAGGCAGATGGCGATATCGTAGGCGTAGAAATCGTTGCAGGCGAAATAGAAGTCGATGATGCCGGACAGCCTGTCGCCGAGGAAGAAGACATTATCGGGAAACAGGTCCGCGTGGCAGACGCCGGATGGCAGGCCGGTTGGCCAGTTCGCTTCCAGGAACCCGATTTCCGTTTCGAGCAGTGTATCCAGCCCGTCCCGGATCTCATGCGCGCGCGCGGCGCAGGACTCAATTAACCCGCGCCAGGCGCCGACCGACAGGCTGTTGGCGCGTTGCATCGGAAAGGTATCGCCGGCCAGATGCATCCGGGCCATGGCGCTGCCCAGTTGGGCGCAATGGCCGGGCAGGATGCGCCGCGGCCACATGCCTTTCAGAAACGTGACGATAGCGGCGGGACGCCCGCATAATTCGCGCAGCGCCCTGCCGTCGCGGCCGTGCAGCGGCGTCGGGCAGGCAATGCCGTGCGCCGCCAGATGCTCCATATAACCGATGAAATAGGGCAGGTCTTCCCGCTTCACCCGCTTCTCATAAAGGGTCAGGATATGGCTGCCCGCCGTCGTCTGCAGCAGGTAGTTCGAATTTTCGACGCCTTCGGCAATGCCCTTGCAGGACACGACCTCGCCGATATCGTACGCGGCGACAAACGCGACGAGTTCCTCGTCGCCGACATCGGTATAGACGGCCATCGTCAGCGGCGCATTCGGTGTTTGACGATGCCACACATTCGCTTGACGCCCTGCTGCCCGGTGCCCATAAAACCCTCAATCATTTATGCCGCTGGCCATGACGGTTATCCGCCAGGCAGCGACCGGCGCGAACCTAATATAGTCTACAGGGGGATGAAACAAGCCATGACAGACCCGGTTATCGCACAGAAGGCGCCGTATGAAGTCGACGTGACCAAGGGCGACAGCTACTGGTGGTGCGCCTGTGGACAAAGCAAGGCGCAGCCTTTTTGCGACGGCAGCCACAAGGGTACAGGTCTGTCGCCGATGGAGTATGTCGCGCCACGCAGCAAGACGGTTTATTTCTGCGGCTGCAAATGTACGGATAACAAACCCCTCTGCGATGGCGCACACGGGGACCTGTAGTCGGAAGGCTGTAAACATGCTGGCGCGTACCGGATTTGTGATTGCCGTCGGCATGATGCTGGCTGCCTGCGCGGGCGAGCAGGACAGCCGAATCGCCTGTCCCGACGTTGACGTACTGCGCGGGCTTGGCGATGTGACCCGGTTTAATCCGGGGCCCGGTCGCGACCCGACGGATGTCCTGCTGGAGGCCTGGATCGATCGCGTTGGCGGAACTTGCCGGCGCGACGACGAGGACCTGCTGGTGGACCTGACAATCCGGGTCGTCACGCGCCGTGGACCGGCGAACCAGACCGAAAGCGCCACCATTCCCTATTTTGTGGCGATCACGGATCAGCAGCGAAATATACTCAGCCGCCAGACCTTTGCGGCGGAAACGCCCTATGTCAGCCGGAAATCGATTTCGTTCGAAGATACGCTGACCCTGACAATTCCCCTGAGCCCCGGTGTCGAAACGGATTCCTTTACCATTTATGTCGGCCTGGAATTGAGCGAAGAGGAATTGCGCCACAATCGCAGCAAGCTCAGGAACTGAAGCGGCGTGAAACAAAAAGCGGATATGACGGAGGCTGCGGACCGGCAGGCTAAAGCGCGCCTGTTACTGCATGACGTCTTCGGGTTTTCGGATTTCCGGGGCGCCCAGGAACCGGTCGTGCGGTCGTTGCTTGACGGGTGCAACACGCTGGCCGTGATGCCGACGGGGTCGGGAAAATCGCTGTGCTTCCAGATTTCGGGAATGGTGCTGGGCGGGCTGACCATCGTCGTATCGCCATTGGTGGCGCTGATGCACGACCAGGTCGCCGCCTTGCGGCTTGCGGGGGTCGCGGCTGAAACCATCAATTCGTCGCGGGACAGGATCGAGAACGTCGACGCCTGGCGCCGCGTCGTCGCCGGGGAGGCACCGTTGCTGTATATGTCGCCGGAACGGCTGATGACCGACCGTATGCTGTCCGCATTACAGCGCCTGCCGGTCCGGCTGATCGCCATCGACGAGGCGCATTGCATTTCGCAATGGGGACCGGCGTTCCGACCCGATTACGAGGCCCTGGCGCGGTTGCGGGACCAGTTTCCCGGCGTGCCAATTGCGGCCCTGACGGCGACTGCGGACAAGGCGACGCGCAGCGATATCGCGGCAAAACTCTTTGGCGGCGACGGCGCGATATTCGTTGCCGGGTTCGACCGGCCGAATATCCGGCTTTCCGTTGAAATGAAGCGCGGCGGCATGCGCCAGGTACTCGACTTCGTAACAGCCCATAAGGGCGACAGCGGGATTGTCTACTGCCTGTCGCGGAAGAAAACGGAAAGCGTCGCCAAAATGCTGTGCGATGCCGGCATTCCCGCGCTGCCGTACCATGCGGGCATGGACAAGGGCGAGCGCGATGCGAACCAGGATACGTTCATGACGGAACCGGGCAGCGTGATGGTGGCGACCATTGCCTTCGGTATGGGCATCGACAAGCCGGATATCCGGTTCGTTCTGCACACCGACCTGCCGGGCAGCATGGAGGCCTATTACCAGGAAATCGGTCGTGCCGGGCGCGATGGCGAGGCCGCCGAAGCGCATATGCTGTACGGGCTGGATGACATCCGCATGCGCCGGGTTTTCATCGAACAGGAAGACAGCGGCGATGACGACCGGCGGCGGCGCGAGCATAAACGCCTCGACGCGCTGATCGGTTACTGTGAGGCGCCGTCGTGCCGGCGGCGGACGCTGCTCACCTATTTTGGCGAAGATATCGGCAATTGCGGCAATTGCGATATCTGTCTTGATCCGGTGGAGATGATAGATGGCCAGGCGGAAGGCCAACTGGCCCTTTCCGTGGTCTTGCGGACGGGACAGCGCTTCGGCGCGGCGCATATCGTAGACGTGCTGCGCGGTGCCGATACCGAGAAAATTCGCGCGGCCGGGCATGATGCGCTGGAAGGTTTCGGCACGGGCGCGGGGCGCAGCAAGGATGCCTGGCGATCGATCATCCGGCAACTCGTCGCGGCGGGCTATCTGCGGCTCGACGTTGCGGGATACGGTGGACTTTCCCTCACGGAGGATGGCCGGAAACTGCTGCGCGGCGACGCGGCCTTCGCCTTCCGGGCCGATACGGTCAGGCAGGAAAAGACCGCGAAGGCGCTGGCGCGGGAAGTTACCGCCGGGCTGGCGCCAGCCGATGCAGCGCTGCTTGGCGTGTTGAAGAAACTGCGGCGCGACCTCGCGAGCGAACGCGGCGTCCCGGCCTATGTGGTGTTCTCCGACCGGTCGTTGCAGGACATGGCGCAAAGCCGGCCCCGGACGCACAGCCAGTTCGCAGAGGTGCATGGCGTCGGGGCGGCCAAGCTGCGCGATTTTGCCGATATTTTCCTTGCCGCCATCGAAGCCGAGGAAAACGCTACGGCGTAAGCCGCTTTGCCATGGCGAAATTAATCAGTGAGACTTTGTCACGCGACACTGTCTGTTGCCGGACAACGGTAAATCCCATCGATTCGAAAAACGGCCGCGCGGTGATGCTGACATCGGCGGTCAGCTGTATGTACCCCCGTCGTCGGGCGATGCCCTCTATACGGCGGTAGAGCAGTTGGCCGGTGCCGCGTCGCTGCCAGTCTTGATGCACGTAGAACATATCGACATGGCCGCCGGCTTCCAGATTGGAAAACCCGAGAATCACATCCCCGGATTCGACGATGACTACGTCGCATGATCCCATACGGGCCCGCATCCATTCTTCATCGGGTATGCGTGGTGCCCAGGCGTTCCGCTGCTCCGGTGAGTAATCCGCGGCCGCGGCGCGGTGAACGCTGCCATGAAACAGGCGGGCCAGTGTGGCGGCGTCCCCGCGCCGGTAGGCGCGAAGGCGCATTCCGGGATCCGGCTGCCCCGCCAGAAACGAGGTCATGTGCAATGACGCCTGGTCGGTTTCATAGGCATATGTCCGGCCCACGGGGCAGGCATGCCGGGCGATACAGCCGCCGGACAGGCAGTCGGCGCCTGCCGGACTCCGGATCCATGCGGCGCAGGCACGGGTGTCGTAACCGGCCTTCCCGAAGGCGGAAACGGGACAGCCGGAAAGGCAGGGTTGCGCCGTACAGTCCATGCAGGGCGCCCGGTGGACAGGCATATCGGGCAGCGGCAGCCGTTCGCGGAAAACAAACGCGCCGCGCCAGGCATGCCATAACCCGAATTCCGGATGGATCAGCATGCCAAGCGGAGAACTTGCAATACTTTCCGCCCGTTGCGCCCAGCGCGGGAACGGCCAGTAGGGCGGCCCCTCGAACGGATACAGCACCCTTGCGCGATGCTGTTCGGCCATCGGCGCCAGCACCTGCCGGGTCCAGGCGTTCAGCGGATCGGCGCCCACCGGGCGGGCGGCGTTGAAGGCCCGCCACATCGCCGGGCCGGCATTGCCGACCAGCAGTATCGTGCCGGATTCCGGCGGGACGTCATCGCCGCCCCCGGGATGAAACCCGCCGCGCAGGATCAGCCCCTGCCGCGCCAGCGCATCGCGGACGGCATGTACTGTCATGGACGACATGGAAGCCTTCTATCCTGTAACCGCATTTTGCCCGCTCTGTGGTACATTCATGGCATGTGGACCGATGTTGTCGACCAGAATGAATTCTATCACAGCCCGCTCGGGCATGTGGCGCAACGGATGATTCGGCGGCGGATCCGCCAGTTATGGCCGGATGTGCGCGGTATGCGAATGCTGGGACTGGGCTACGCGATACCCTATCTGACGTCGTTCCGGGGCGAAGCGGAGCGCGTCCTCGCCGCCATGCCGGCGCAGCAGGGCGTCATGCACTGGCCGCGCCATGAACCGGGTCTGGTCACCCTGGTGGACGAAGCTGAACTGCCCTTTTCGGATCTGTCCATAGACCGCATGCTGCTGGTGCATGCGGTCGAACAGAGCGAGACCCAGCGCGGCATGATGCGCGAAGCCTGGCGGGTGCTGTCGGAAGGTGGTCGGTTGCTGATCGTTGTGCCGAACCGCCGGGGCATATGGGCGCGGCTGGAACGGACGCCGTTCGGCCATGGGCAGCCATACACCAACCGGCAGATTCGGCGGTTGCTGCAGGACAATCTGTTTCTGCCGGTCGATACGGCCCGGGCGCTTTATGTACCGCCAAGCCAGTGGCGGCTGGCCCTGTCGTCGTCGCCGGCGATCGAACGGATTGGCGACCGGTTCTTTCCGCAATTTTCCGGTGTCCTGCTGGTCGAGGCGATTAAACAGATCTACGCCGCCGCGCCGCCCGCCAAGGCCGCGCGCGGCCGCCGCCGATACGTTGTTTTGCCGGACAGCGCCGCGCGGACATCAGGTACGGGGCAGTTCGGAATTGCTGGAAAGCGCCGCCGGTGATTATCATGGGCCCCGATGCGGCATCCCGTTTTTCAACGGCACCGGATACAGGAGGCGACGATGGTAGAACAGCCTGTTGAAAAAAAAGAAGAATGCCCGGAAATAACGCGGCTATTGGCGGACAACGCCACCCGTATCGCCTATGACCGCCTGCCGGCGGAGGTCGTGTTTGTGACCAAGCACTGCCTGCTCGACTGGCTGGGCGTTACCTTGGCGGGCGCGCAGGAACCGTTGACGCGGCAACTGGCGGATTATGTCGCCGCCGAAGGGGGCGCCGCGCAGGCCACGCTGATCGGCATTGGCGGCAAGGTCTCGGCGGGGCAGGCGGCGCTGGTCAACGGGTCTGCCGGGCATGCGCTGGATTATGACGACGTGCTGCGGCTTCTGAACGGCCATCCGACCGCGCCTGTCATGCCGGCGATCCTTGCCCTGGCGGAGCATCGCGGCGCCAATGGCCGCGCGCTTATCGAGGCTTTCACGGCAGGCGTCGAAACGGAAAGCCGCATCGGCGCCATCATGGGCGAGGGACATTATGCCCGTGGCTGGCACGCCACCGCGACAGTTGGTCACTTCGGGGCGGCGGCGGGGGTTGCGCGGCTGCTTGGCCTCGACGCGGCGACGACCGCCATGGCGCTCGGCATTGCCGGGACGCAGGCGGCCGGGCTGAAATCGATGTTCGGGACGATGTGCAAGCCGCTGCATGCGGGAAAGGCGGCGCAGAACGGGTTGTTCGCGGCGGAAATGGCGTCGCGTGGTTTTACCAGCAATCCGGCGGTCATCGAATGCCTGCAGGGATTCGGCGATACCCAGACCGATACCTTTGCGCCCGCAAAGGGGCTGGACGGGCTTGGCGAACGCTATCTTCTGCCGACCATGCGGTTCAAATACCACGCGGCCTGTTTTGGAACCCATGCGCCGATTGACGCGGCGGCGACCTGCCGGGAAAATCCCGCCTTCCGGCCCGATGCGGTGGAACGGGTCGAAATCAGGGTAACGTCGCGCTGTTTGCGGATGTGCAACATACCGGTCCCGACGACCGGGCTGGAGGCGAAATTCAGCCTGCGCTTTACCGTGGGGCTGGCCCTGGCAGGGATCGATACGGGGCGCCTCGATACATTCGACGACGCCATCGTCCGCCGTGCTGATGTAATGGCGTTATGCGACAGGGCGGTGGTTATCGGCGACGATACGCTGGAGCGCAATGAGGCCAAGGTCATTGTCCATTTGCGCGACGGCGCCGTATTGCAGGGGCAGGCCGACCTGAGCGACCCGGTGACGGATCTGGACCTGACCTGGCGCCGGCTGCAGACGAAGTTCCGCGGTCTCTCGGAGCCGCTCGTCGGTACCGAAAAGACGGAACGGATGCTTGAATTCGTGTCGGACCTGGAGAATGCGCCCACGCTGTCGCCCTTACTGGACGCCAGCGCGCCTTAATCGTCCGCGATCTCCGCTTCGAGTGCTGCGACAGAGTCGGCATCGACGATACGCCGGACGATTTCAAAGCTGTAGCCCTGCCGGCCCAGCGCCGCCATATCGCGGTCGCGGCGGGAATCGCGGTCTGCTTTTCGCCAGGGACCCAATCGCCGCCGCCGCGCAAAATTGAACGCGCCCCGGATATCGGCGCCGCCCGTTTCGTCTTCCAGACTTTCCAGCGCCTGATCGATCTGGCCGCCATCGACGCCTTTTTCCGCGAGGCGCATGCGGATGCCGCGGCTGGACGCGCCGCGCCGGTGCAGCGTCGCGGCCCGGGCCGCGGCATAATCGGCGTCATTCAGCAGACCGGACCGCAGGAAACGTTCGATCAGCGCATCGACCAGGATGACGCCCTCTGCCGGGTCATCGTCATTTGCCTGCGCGGCGCGCCAGACACGCCGCATCAGCACCGCGCGCAGATTCGCCGCCGAAGTGCTGTAACGCTGCAGGTGCGCCAGTGCGGCCGATTCCAGCGACCGGGCGGAAACCCGGCGCGGCTGCCGCTTCTTGATAGCCTTGTTCATGACGCAAAAAGCTTGCCGGTTCCGGAACGGATAAACAAGCGCGAAAAGCTGCGGCCTGTGACCGGCGTCACTGACCGGTTCGCTGTTTCCGATGATCATGCACCATGTCGGAAGCAGAAGATGCTTGCATCGGATGTTTTCGGAAAGCCGTTGATCGATTGCCCACCCTGCCCCTCCCAAAAGGCATTCGATCTGCGGACAGACGGCGGTAATGCCACCCGCGTTGCCGCCGTCGCCGATTCCGGTCCGTCACTCGTCATGCAATGCCCAGCGTAATCCCGATCCGAATGGCCCGGCGTAATTCGACCATCGGTCCGCACGGACAGCCGGCGCGACGATTGTCGGCGCGGCGGCAATCAGTCGGCGGCGCGCTCGTCGATGGCTTCGTCACCGGCGGTTGCAGGATCGAACGCCGCATGGGGTTTTTCGACGACAACGGCGGCTTGCCCCGACAAGTCAGCGACATTGCCGTTCTTGTCCGCTTCAACAGGACGGGCCGTATTTCGACGCGGCTTGCGCGCCGGGCGCCGGGCTGTCTTTGTGTCGTCGTCCGTCTCCGAAGTACCTGGGGACTGGTCGTTTCCGCGGCCGGTATCGCGCGACTGGCGCGGACTCGGTGCTTCATGGGCCGTTTCCTCGTTCGAGTCGGAGGAATCGTCGTTGTCCCGCTGGTCGTTACCGGAATATTGCCGGTCGGAAGACCTGGAATCGTTGCTGTCGCCGCGATTCTGACGGGGCTGGCCGTTTTCGGCATCCTCCATATTCACGAGCCGAAAGTAGTGTTCCGCATGCTGGTACATATTTTCGGCAGCGATCCTGTCCCCCGCCGTATAGGCGTCGCGGGCCAGTTGCAGGTATTTTTCGTAGACCTGGTGCGCATTGCCGCGAATACGGATACTCGGACCGTTGCTGTCGAAATTCTGATGTCGTGGGGACACATTACGACGCCCCCCGCCACTACGGCCGCGAGACCGCTTCGGATTTTGCCCTTGTCTCATTTTTCCGTCATTAATTGTTTAAACGCTCAAACTCATCTGCCCTACGTAAAGGCGTATCGCGAGAACCATACTTTTGGAGCTACGACCCCGGACCTTCTCTGTCACGGGCTATCGACCGGCTGAATCAAGCTATTGAAACCTGCAAACGCCGCAATGAGCCGTATTGGCTAACCTGTCGTCGATTTCCGGAATCTAGTCGCTTCGGCCAGCCAAACCAAGGACTTTTTTTAAATCCCGCCGATGAACAGCAGTTTTTTGGGCCTGACGCGCCCGAATCGCGGCTCAACGGCGCCTGCTGTCGATGCCGTAGCGGTTAGCGAATCATCCATGAAATCCTGTTCTGAATCATTTGTTTCCATCGTCGGGGGAACGGTCTTGACCTGCCGCTGGGAAGCGATACATTGACCGGACTGTCCGGTGCAGGGATAGGGAGCGTCTGATGTTCGAATTACGCATATACGGTCGTCGATCAAGCGGCATGGTCCGATACCGGCATGGTGGACTGGCCGCAATCGTGCCGGTCGATCAGAAAGTCGTTGAAGTTGAAGAAGTCGCGCCGGCCCTGACGGGGACAGGCGACGCGGTGCTCCGTATTGAACGGCCCGAAAGCGCCGTCGTCCTTGCATTTCCGGCGCCGGTGGACCGTTTGAATCGCGCCAAGAAAGGCCGCCCGAACGGCCGTTCCAAGGGGCGGCCGAAAAGCTGAAAAAAGGGGCGCCGGGCTCCCTTTATCCGTTCTGATCCGCGGTTACAGGGCCGGTTTTCCGGCCTTGAGCCACGCGTCATATTCGGCGCGAACCGTGTCGCCGGCCGGATAGGTGCCGATAACCGGCCGGCCGCCGGCAACCAGTTTCTGGATGAATTCCTCGATGCCTTCCTGCGCGGCGGCATCGCGGGCGACTTCCTCCGCCAGGGCCTGCGGCAGGACCGCGCAGCCATCGCCGTCGGCGACGATAATGTCGCCGGGATATACGGCGACGCCGCCACAGGATATCGGTTCCTGCAGCCCGGCGGGACAATGCGCCGTGGGGCTGGCCGGCGCGGCGGGGCCGGCGCCGAAGACCGGCAGGCCGATATCGCGAACCGCATCGGCATCGCGAATGCCGCCATCGGTGACAATTCCGGCAACGCCGCGGTATTTAAGCCGGGTAATGAGGATGTCGCCGATAGTGCCGCTGTCGCGGTCGCCTCTGGCGTCGGTGACGAGAACCCCGCCGGCAGGACATTCCTCGATGGCGCGGCGCGCGAGGTTCTGCGGGCTGGCGAGTAGCGCCAGGTCGGCGATATCCTCGCGCATCGGGATGAAACGCAATGTATAGGCGACGCCGACCATGCGTTCCGTCACCGGATGAAGCGGCAGGACGCCTCGCATATAGACATTGCGGATATTCCGCTTCAGAAGCTGGTAGGTCAGCGTTCCGGTCGATATGCCCATGAGGCGCCGGCGCAATTCGTTGTCCACGTCCGATATCTCCTTGGCGTAATCTCTTGCTCTGCCTGCACCGATTTAGCCTGTCAAACTCTGGTCGTACACACTATATCGTGGATATGTCCGGTGTATTTGTCGTTTTCATGGTTCTGGCGATGGTCGCCACGCTGGCCGTGCTTGTCCTTGGTATCATAGGCATGGCGAGAGGCGGTGACTTCAATCGCCGATACGCCAACAAATTCATGCGTGCGCGCGTTCTCCTGCAGGCGTCGGCGCTGCTGCTGTTTGCGATCGTCCTGTTCTTCGTCGGCAGGGGGTGACCGGCGATGGTGCGGTTGACCCGGATCTACACGCGGGGCGGCGATAAGGGCGAAACCTCGCTGGGCGATGGCCGCCGCGTGGCAAAACACGATCTTCGCGTCGCGGCGACGGGCACCGTGGACGAAACCAACGCCGTTATCGGCCTGGTGCGGCTGCATACCGACGGCGCCATCGACAATGCGCTCTCCCGGATACAGAACGACCTGTTCGACCTGGGCGCGGACCTGTGCACCCCGGAGGGCGGCGAACGCGGCGCCGGCGCGCTGCGCGTGACCCAGCCGCAGATCGACTGGCTCGAAGGGGAAATCGACCGTTTCAATGCATCCCTGGCGCCGCTCAACAGTTTCGTCCTTCCCGGGGGTACGGCGGCCGCGGCCTATCTGCACCTGGCGCGAACCGTTGCGCGCCGGGCGGAACGGCTGGCAACCGAACTGGCTGTGCAGGAACCGGTCAGCGGGATCGTCATCGCCTATCTGAACCGGCTGTCCGACCTGCTGTTCGTGCTGGCCCGGGCCTGCAACGACGACGGCGCAGGGGATGTGCTGTGGGTGCCGGGAGCGAACCGCTGACGCCGCATCTTGCCCGATGATCGCCGAAGCGCTGCAATGGGCGCTGACGCCCGCGCCGCCCTGGGCGCGGCGGGCAGGGTATCTCGGGGAACTGATCGCCATTCAGGCGCAATACGGGCGCTGGCGGCGGCAATGGGCGCCGCACCTGCGGGAATCGAAAGATGCCGTACGCGCCGCGATGGAAGGGTGTGCGACGCACCGCCACGCGATGATCTATGGTTCCGGGCCGCTGCTGGATATTCCGCTGGCGGAACTGGCGTCGCGTTTCGGAACGGTGACGCTGGTCGATGTGGCGCATTTATGGCCGGCACGGCTGGCGGCCCGCCGATTTCCGAATGTCAGGCTGGTGGCGCGGGATATTTCCGGCGTCGCGCAGGGCCTGCTGGAAGGCGCGGCGCGGGGCGCCAGCAGCCCGCCGCGACCGCAGCCCCATCTGCCGCAGGACCATGAATCGGTCGATTTCCTGGTATCGGCCAATGTCGTGTCTCAACTGGCCGTGACGCCCCTGCGCTTTCTGTCCCGGCATATCGTCCTGTCCCGCGACGAGGCGCTGGGTTTCGCCGCCGATGTCGTGCATGCGCATCTGCGGCATTTGCGGGAATTTAATGCAACGTGCTGTCTGATCACGGACACGAAGCGTGAATTTCTGTCCCGGGATGGCGCAGTGCACAAAACGGAAGATCAGCTACCGGGAATTATTCTGCCGCCGCATGATCGTTCGTGGGATTGGGAAATCGCGCCGCTGGGAGAAATTTCGCCCGATTACAGTGTGCGGGCGCGGATGCTTAGCGCCATCATATTGCCGGGAAACGACGGGCAGGAACGGCAAATCGGCGCGGCGGCTCGTCTTGACACGGTTTAGAGGCGGGCCTAAACAGGACCCCGCCTCAGCCAAGAATGTAGGGAAAATATCGCGATGAAAATCCTCGTCCCCGTGAAGCGGGTCGTCGATTACAACGTCAAGGTCCGGGTTAAATCGGATGGAAGCGGCGTTGAGACGGCGAATGTGAAAATGTCCATGAATCCGTTCGATGAAATCGCCGTTGAAGAAGCGTTGCGCCTGCGTGAAGCCGGAAAGGTCGAGGAGGTAATCGTCGTTTCCATTGGCGTGCAGCAGTGCCAGGAAACCATCCGTACGGCGCTTGCAATGGGCGCGGATCGGGGCGTTCTGGTCCTGACGGATGAAAATCTGGAACCACTCGCAGTTGCGAAGGCGCTGAAGGCCGTGGTCGAAAAGGAAAGCCCCGATATCGTCATTCTCGGCAAACAGGCCATCGACGACGACAGCAACCAGACCGGCCAGATGCTGGCGGCGCTTCTGGGCTGGAGCCAGGCCACCTTCGCGTCGAAGATCGAAGTCGGCGACGGTTCGGCCGATGTGACCCGCGAAATCGACGGCGGGCTGGAAACGATCAATGTGAAGCTGCCGATGATCGTGACGACGGATCTGCGTCTCAACGAGCCGCGCTATGCGTCCCTGCCGAACATCATGAAGGCGAAGAAAAAGACCATCGATACGATGAGCCCGGCCGATATCGGTCTGGATACATCGCCCAGGCTGAACATTCTGAAGGTCGTGGAACCGGCCAAGCGCAAGGAAGGCGTCAAGGTGGCCGATGTGGCGGAACTCGTCGACAAACTGCGTAACGAAGCGAAGGTAATCTGATCATGGCCAACCTGGTGATCGCCGAGCATGACGGCAGGAACGTCAAGCCCGCAACGCTGAATGCGGTGACGGCCGCTGTCGAGATCGGCGGCGATGTGGATATTCTCGTGGCCGGCAGCGATTGCGGCGCCGTGGCGGATGCGGCTGCGCAGATCGCGGGTGTCGGCAAGGTCCTGTGTGCCGATTCCGCCGAATACGCCAACCAACTGGCGGAAAACATGGCTCCGCTGGTGGTCAACCTTGCGGCAAATTACAGCCATGTCCTGGCTCCGGCAACGACGAACGGCAAGAACCTGATGCCGCGTGTCGCCGCCCTGCTCGATGTACAGCAGATTTCGGAAATTAGCGCGGTTATCGCCCCCGATACGTTTGAACGGCCGATTTACGCCGGCAACGCCATCGCGACGGTTCAGTCGTCCGACGCGACCAAGATCATAACGGTCCGCATTACCGGCTTTGACGGCGCCGCCGCCACGGGCGGCAGCGCCAGTGTCGAAGCGGTCGACGCGACAGGCGACGCGGGCCTGTCCAGCTTCCTGCGGGCCGAAATCAGCAAGTCCGAACGGCCCGAACTGACCTCGGCGGGGATCGTCATTTCCGGCGGGCGCGGCATGCAGAACGGCGAAAACTTCGCCATGCTGGAAAAGGTCGCGGATATCCTCGGCGCCGCCGTTGGTGCGTCGCGCGCGGCGGTCGATGCGGGGTTCGTGCCGAATGAATTTCAGGTCGGCCAGACCGGCAAGGTCGTGGCGCCGGAACTGTATATCGCGGTCGGCATTTCCGGCGCGATCCAGCACCTCGCCGGCATGAAGGACAGCAAGGTGATCGTCGCCATCAACAAGGACGAGGAAGCACCGATTTTCCAGGTGGCCGATTACGGGCTGGTTGGCGATCTGTTCAACGTGATTCCCGAACTTGAAGCGGAACTGAACAAGACGGCCTGACGTACGCGGCCGCGCAGACAGGACGCGTTACATGATCAAGACGATTGGTATCATCGGCGCCGGGCAGATGGGCAGCGGCATCGCACATGTTGCCGCCCTTTCCGGCTTCGACGTCCGGATTCTCGATGTCAATGAAGCGGCCCTGAACGCGGTAAAAGGCGAAATCGATCGCAATATGGATCGCCAGGTGCGCCGTTCGCTGGTCAGCGAAAGCGACCGGACTGCGGCCCTCGCCCGGATCGCCACCACGACGGATTACGCCCGGTTCGGGGACTGTGAAATCGTGATCGAGGCGGCGACCGAGAACGAAGCGGTCAAGAAGGAAATCTTCAAAACGCTGATCCCGCATTTGTCCGCCGATGCGATCATCGCGTCCAATACGTCGTCGATTTCGATCACCCGGCTGGGGGCGTCGACCGACCGGCCCGGCCGGTTCATCGGCATGCATTTCATGAATCCGGTGCCGATGATGAAGCTGGTGGAACTGATTCGCGGTCTTGGCACGGACAGGGAAACCTACGATACGGTTCGCGACCTGGCGCTGAAAATGGGCAAGACCGTCGCCTCGGCGGAAGATTTCCCGGCCTTCATCGTCAACCGGATCCTGCTGCCGATGATCAACGAGGCCGTCTATACGCTCTATGAAGGCGTCGGCAATGTGGAAGCCATCGACACGGCGATGAAGCTGGGCGCCAACCACCCGATGGGTCCGCTGGAACTGGCCGATTTCATCGGGCTGGATACCTGTCTTGCGGTGATGCAGGTGCTGTATGAAGGGCTCGCGGATACCAAATACCGGCCCTGCCCGCTGCTGGTGAAATATGTCGAAGCCGGCTGGCTTGGCCGCAAATCCGGTCGCGGGTTCTACGATTACGGCGGCGAAACGCCGGTCCCGACGCGCTGATCCAGATCGCCGTCAATCCGCCGCAATCCTTGCGTCCGATTAATCACGATTTATTTTAACGCCGGTCCAGCAGTTCCCGCACCGTCGCCACCGCTTCCGGCGAATCCCATTCGGCCGTGCCGGAAAGCGATCCGACGATATTTCCCTCGCGGTCGATCAGATAGGTTGTCGGCATGCCGATCAGGCCAAAGCCGCGGGCCAGCTTCATTCTGGTGTCGAAATAGGATGTGAAATTTTCGATGCCAAGCTTTTTCAGGAAGGGAATGGCGACTTCGGCGCCCTTGCGATCCTCGCTGATCGCGACGATTTCGAAGTCGTTATCGCCAATTTTGGCCTTAAGGCGGTCCAGCGACGGCATCTCGCGGATGCACGGCGCACACCAGGTGGCCCAGAAATTGACCAGGACGACCTTCCCCCGAAACGCTGACAGGGTGAGGGCTTCGCCGGCAGCATTCAGAAATTCGACGTCCGGTGCTGGAAGTAATGGATCGTTGCGGCTAAATTGCGCCATCGAGCCGTCCTGCGGCGGCGCGGCGATGCCAGGCGCCGCAACGGCGAAACCCAGAATGATTGCGGTAATGAACGACAGCTTTTTCATCGAATATCCAGTCGGCCTGTCATGAGCGGGAACGATTCTCGTGCAAACGCCATGTGGGGTGGCCGGTTCGCCGCCGGGCCGGATGCGGTCATGTCGGAAATCAACGCCTCCATCGGTTTCGACAAGCGGTTATACGCGCAGGACATCGCGGGGTCGAAGGCGCATTGCCGCATGCTGGTGGATACCGGCATTGTCACCCCGGCGGACGGCGATGCGATTATATCGGGACTCGACTCCATCCTGATGGAAATCGAAAGCGGCCGCTTTGAATTCAAGACCGCGCTGGAAGACATCCACATGAACGTGGAATCACGATTGCGCGAGATGATCGGCGATGCCGCCGGGCGTCTGCACACCGGGCGCAGCCGCAACGATCAGGTCGCGACCGACCTTAGGCTGTGGACCCGGGACGCCATTGACGGGCTGGACGCGCAGATCGCGGCCCTGCAGAAGGCGCTGATCGCCAAGGCCGAGGCCCATGATGCAACGCCGATGCCCGGCTTCACCCATTTGCAGGTGGCGCAGCCCGTGACCTTCGGTCACCATATGCTGGCTTATGTCGAAATGTACGGGCGTGACCGGGGCCGGTTGATGGATTGCCGCAGGCGGCTGAACGAATCGCCGCTGGGCGCGGCGGCACTGGCGGGGACCTCATTTCCCATCGACCGCCGGCAGACGGCGCAGGCGCTCGGTTTCGACCGGCCGATGGCGAATTCGCTGGACGCGGTTTCGGCGCGGGACTTTGCGCTTGAATTCCTGTCGGCCGCGGCGATCTGCGCCACGCATGTATCGCGTCAGGCGGAGGAACTGGTGGTCTGGTGTGCGCCGCAGTTCGGTTTTGTGCGGCTGTCAGACGGTTATTCCACGGGCTCGTCTATCATGCCGCAGAAGCGCAATCCCGACGCGGCGGAACTTGCGCGGGCCAAGGCGGGGCGTATTTTCGGCGGGCTGATGGGCCTGCTGACGGTGATCAAGGGGTTGCCGCTTGCCTATGGCAAGGACATGCAGGAGGACAAGGAACCGGTATTCGATGCTGCCGACAGCCTGTCGCTGATGCTGGCCGCCACCGCCGGGATGATCGACGACATGACCGTCATGCCCGAAGCGATGGGGGCCGCCCTGGCGCATGGATATCCGACCGCGACGGATCTGGCGGACTGGCTGGTTCGCGCGCTGGGCATGCCGTTCCGGGATGCGCATCATGTGACCGGCGCGATTGTCGGTCTGGCGGAAAAATCGGGCTGCGCGCTGGACCAGGTGCCGCTTGCGGAGATGCAGTCGGTCGAGCCCCGGATGACACGGGAAGTGTTTTCGGTGCTGTCGGTCGAATCGTCGATCAACAGCCGCACCAGCGAGGGCGGCACCGCCGTCGCCAATGTGCGGGCGGCCATCGCCGCCGCGAAGGAGCGTTTCCTGTGACCCGTTTCCTGATCCTTCTACTGCTGACAGTTTCGCTGGCGGCGCCATTGGGCGCCTGCGGCAAGAAGGGCGACCCGCAGCCGCCCGGCCGCGACAGTGACTTTCCCCGGCAATACCCCCGGTAAGGATGCGCCATGTCTGAATTCGACTATCGCGGCGGCATCCTGCATGCCGAGGGTGTGGCGATCCCCGATATCGCGGCGGCGATCGGCACGCCGTTCTACTGTTATTCGAGTGCCGCGCTGAGCCAGCGCTACAGAGCCTTCACCGGCGCGTTCGACGGGCAAGACGTCATGGTCTGCTATTCGGTGAAAGCGAATTCCAATCTCGCGGTCATCCGCACGCTGGCGGCGCTCGGATCCGGAGCCGACGTGGTGTCGGAAGGCGAATTGCGCCGCGCGCTGGCGGCGGGAGTTTCGCCCGAACGCATCGTGTTTTCCGGCGTCGGCAAGACCCGGGGCGAACTTGCCTTCGCGCTCGACCAGGGGATTTACCGGATCAATGTCGAATCCGAACCGGAACTGGCCGTCATCGGTGAACTGGCGGCCGGCCGGACCGTGGAAATCGGCATACGGGTTAATCCCGACGTCGATGCGAAGACCCATGAAAAAATCTCGACCGGCCGGGCGGAGAACAAGTTCGGCGTCGATATCGGCCGGGCGCGCGAAATCTTCGCCCGGGCGCGGGCGATGCCGGGAATCCGGCCGGTTTCCGTCGCGGTGCATATCGGCTCGCAGTTGACCGACCTTGCGCCGATGCGCATGGCATTTACGAATGTCGCGGCGCTGGTGCTGGCGCTGCGCGCGGACGGCAATACGATTGACAGCATCGACCTTGGCGGCGGTCTCGGCATCCGGTACGACGACGAGGCGCCGCCGACAGCGGAATCATATGCGGCAATGGTCATGGAAACGACCGGAAATCTGGGCTGCCGGCTGATTTTCGAGCCGGGCCGGTCGCTGGTCGGCAATTCCGGCATCCTGATAACCAGCGTGATATACGAAAAAGCCGGTGAGGCGCGTCGCTTCGTTATCGTCGATGCGGCGATGAACGACCTGATCCGGCCGGCGCTTTACGAGGCGTATCACCGCGTCATGCCAGTGAAACGGCCGACGCCGGATGCCGGTGTGTCGCCGGCCGATATCGTGGGGCCGATCTGCGAAACCGGCGACACCTTCGCGCGCGGCCGCGACCTGCCGGCGGTGCAGCCGGACGACCTTCTCGCATTCGCGTCGGCGGGGGCTTATGGCGCGGTCATGGCGTCGACCTATAACACGCGCCTGCTGGTGCCGGAAGTGATGGTGCGCGGCGATGCGTTTGCCGTTGTCCGCCGCCGGCCCGGTTATGACGAATTGTTGAAGCTCGATTCACTGGCGGAATGGCAACAATCTGTGTGATAATACAGTATCTTCGTTAGAACGAAGGATGCCGCATCATGAAGGATTGGCGTAAAACCTGGGCGTTCCGCATCGCCCTGTCCCGTCTGGCGCTGTTCTGGGAAGGCGCATGGCCCGCCCTGTGGCCGGCGGCGCAGATTGCCGGGCTGTTTCTGCTCGTGGCGCTCCTCGATATCCTGCCGATGCTGCCCGGCTGGCTGCATGGGGGTATACTCCTCATTGCGGCCGGCGGGCTGTTATGGGCGCTGTGGCGTGGCGTCCGCGCGCTGCGTATCCCTGCAGGGCCCGCCGCCGAGCGGCGGCTGGAAAGGGTCAACAACCTGCCGCATCGCCCGTTCGATGCGCTGGACGATGAAATTGCGACGCCGGATCCACATGGCGAGGGTGCGCGCCTGTGGCAGTTGCATCGCGCCCGGATGGCGAAAATGCTTCAGGGAATCCGTGCCGGCTGGCCGCGGCCCGGGCTTATTCGGCGCGATCCGTTTGCCACCAGGATTGCCCTCGGCGCGGTTCTGGCGGTGTCCGCCTTCGCCGCGGGGGGCGATGCCCCCGCGCATCTGCTGCGCGCTGTTACACCCCAATCGATTTTTTCCGATACCGGGTCGCCCGTAACGCTCGACGCATGGATTACGCCGCCGGCCTATACGGGTCTGCCGCCTGTATTTCTGACCGGGGCTGACCGGAAGGCCGGCGATATTTCCGTGCCCGCCGGCAGTGTGCTACTGGCGCAGGTGACGGGGGGCGGCATGGTCCCACAGCTTGTTTCCGGCGTGGCGCAAACGGAGTTCACAGCGATTGAAGCGGAAAGCTACCGGATCGAGCACGAATTAACGGCGGATACCGCCATCGATATCATGTCGCGGGACCGGAAACTGGACAGCTGGACAATTGCCGTCACGGCGGACCGCGCGCCCGTCATTGCGCTGGCGCAGCCGCCGGCGGCGTCGCAGCAGTCGGCATTGCACCTGTCCTATACCGCCAGCGACGATTACGGTCTCGACAGGGTGAAAATGGTTATCCGGCGCGGGTCGGATGCGGCGGGTGAGCCCCTCTCGCTCGATATCCCGCTGCCGAGCGTCAACCCGCGCGATGTGAGGGCGGAGCATTTCCGCGACCTGACGCCGCATCCCTGGGCCGGCCTGACGGTCAGACTGACCCTGGTCGCGACGGATGCCATCGGTCAGGAAGGGATGAGCGATACCGTCGAATTCATCCTGCCGGAACGTATCTTCAACCACCCCGTCGCCCGCCAGATTATCGCGGAGCGCAAGAAGCTTTCGGAAAATCCGGAGGCAAACCATGTCGCGGTCGCCGAGGCGCTGAAGAAAATCGGGCTTCTGCCTGATCTCTTCGCCAACGATATCGTCGTTTTTATGGGTCTCGATGTTGCCGCACGCCGCGTGCTGAAGGACTGGCAAGGCGAATCGCTGGCCGCCGTGCAGCAACTGCTGTGGGATACGGCGTTGCGGGTCGAAAACGGCAGCATAACGCTGGCCGAGGCGGATTTGCGCCGCGCGGAAGACGCGTTGCGCGATGCGTTGTCGCGCGAGGCACCGGATGAGGAAATTGAGCGCCTGATAGAGGAATTGCAGGCGGCGCTGGACAAATATCTGGACGAGCTTACCAAACAGCTCCAGAAACAGGCGGAGCGCGGCGAATTGCAGGAAATGGACCCGGCGCTGAATACCATGACGCGTCAGGATCTCCAGGACATGATGGATCAGATCCGTGAAATGGCCAAAAGCGGCGCCCGCGAGGCGGCGAAGCAGATGCTTGCCGAAATGCAGAAGCGGCTGGAAAACATGCGCGCCGGTATTGCGCAGCCACAGCAAAACAGCCAGCAGAGCCGCGCGTCGAAAATGATGAACGACCTGCAGCAGCTGACCAAGGGCCAGAAGGATTTGCTGGACCGGACGTTCCGGCAATCGCAGCAGGGACAGGACCGCGAAGGCCAGCAGTCGCGCGAGCAGCGGCAGGGCGATCAGGGTCAGCGCCAGCAACAGGGCAATGAGGGCCGGCAAAGCCAGGGTCAGCCGAATCCCGGTGGCCAGCCCCAGGCAGGCCAGACTCCGGGTCAGTCGGACGCAAGCGCTGTCCTCCAGGAGGCGATACGGCGCCAGCTTGGCAATGTCATGCAGCGTTATGCCGAAATGACGGGCGACGTGCCGCAGGCGTTCGGGCGGGCGGAGCAGGCGATGCGGCGTTCGACAGGTGCGCTGCGGCAGGGCCAGCCTGGCGAGGCCATCGATCCGCAAAGCCAGGCCCTGGACGCGCTCCAGCAGGCAACGCAGCAGGCGATGCAACAGATGCAGCAGATGATGGAGCAGCAAATGGGGTTGCAGCCCGGCGGGCGTGGCCAGATGCCGGGCAGACAGCAGTCCCATAATCGCGATCCGTTCGGCCGCGACCACAATGAGGGCGCCCAGGGCACCAGTTCCGACAAGGTGACGATTCCGGACAAGAGCGACCTGCAACGGTCCCGGGAAATCCGGGACGAACTGCGCAAGCGGTCTTCGGAACGCGAACGGCCGCAGATCGAACGGGACTATATCGACCGGCTGCTGAAACAGTTCTGATCCGATCTGACGCGCAGGCCACCGGTTCAACGGTCAGCGTCGGGCCTCCTGGCGGCTTCGCGGGCCTGTTCGCGTTCCGCGGCGATTTCCTCTTCGCGGGTGAAGGAAATGTTCAGTTCGGTGGCGCCCGGCGGTGGGTTCCTGATTTCGGTTTCGTACGTGTTTTTCTCGCCCGCCAGCACGCGCGGCTCGTTCGCCTTGAATGACCAGATGAACAGCGTCTCACCCTGCGCATCCTTCAACTCGCCGCGCAGCAACGGTACATCCATAACCTGGCTCGTCGTGTTGCTGATCTCTCCGGAAACGACAATGATCCGATCGTTGCCTTCTTCGCGCTGCGATGTTGTCGGTTTTGCGATTTCGAGGCCGTAGCCGAGGGTATTGACCGGCAGTCCGATCAGGCTGAACAGCTTGTTTGCCGCCGGATAGGCGGAAACGATGGCCTTGCTGAAATATATGCTGCTGCCCACCAGCGCAACGATCGTTACAAACAGCGCGATCCACCAGGGTAGCAGGGACCGCGGCTTGACGGGCGGCCGGGACTGGAAGCGGGCGATCTCTTCCTCTGACGGGATAGGCGGCGGACGCCTGTAGGCATTGTCGCCATCAGCGTCGTCTTCATCTGGTTCGTCCGGTTTATCCGGCTCGACAGGCGCTGCTTGCTCGGGCGGCGGCGCAGCTGGCCGCGGTGGCGCGGGCGGCGGGGGAGGAGGTGGCGGTGCCGCTGCCTCCTCTAGAGGTTTCGGGGCTGCCGGATTCGCGGCATCCACAGGTCTTTCGGCAAACCATCGATGGGAACATTTGGCGCATTTGACATTACGCCCCTTATCGCCAAGGAGATCGTCCTTGAGATTGAAGCGCGCTGCGCAGTTAGGACAGGTGATGATCATTCGGGCGGACAGCCTATTAACTTTGAATCTTTATAGGGAGCCCGTTGTAACATGGCAAGGCAGGGGGCAGGGCTTTGCCGAAGGGTATGATCTATGCCATTGTGGGCATTGCGATCTTGTGGGTGTAACATCGCGCCGGGGCAGGATTCTTCACCTTACTTTTGCGAGGCGAGTGGTGTAGCGGCGTGGTGCGATTCGAAAATGTCGGAATGCGATATGGCGCGGGTCCGGAGGTTCTCAGGGATATTTCCTTCTCGCTGGCGCCGGCATCGTTCCATTTCCTGACCGGGCCGAGTGGCGCGGGCAAGTCGTCACTGTTGCGCCTGATGTATCTCGCCTATCGTCCCAGCCGCGGCGTGGTGACTCTGTTCGGGCAGAACGTGGCGACGATAGAGCGCCAGGCGCGGTCGAAGATGCGACGCCGGATCGGCGTTATCTATCAGGATTTCAGGCTTCTCGAACACCAGTCCGTTTTTGACAATGTCGCGTTGCCGCTGCGAATTGCCGGCGCGCAGGAAGACCAGATCAGGACCCATGTGACGGAACTGCTCACCTGGGTCGGGCTTGAGGCGCATGTCGGATCCCTGCCAACGACCCTGTCCGGAGGCGAACAGCAGCGGGTCGCGATCGCCCGCGCCGTTATTGCCCGGCCCAGCCTGTTGCTGGCGGACGAACCCACGGGAAATGTCGATGACGTCATCGCCGTCCGGCTGCTGTACCTGTTCGAGGAACTGAACCGGATGGGAACGACGGTAATTGTCGCGACCCACAACGAATCGCTGATTGACCGCTTCCGGCACGACCAGATCCACCTGAGCCAGGGCGGCGTGGAAATCCGCCGGGCAAACGCCTGACATGGCCGCAAACCATATCGATCTGCCGCTATCCAACGATCCGGCCGTGCGATTGCTGCCCTGGATCGTCGGGCTGATGGTCTATCTGGCGACGATGACCCTCGCGGGCGGATTGCTGGTTGCCACGCTGGCGACACAGTGGAGCGCCGGCCTGACCGGCACCGTGACGATCCATATCGCCGCCGCAGACGATGCGGCGGCGGCGAGCCTGGATGCGCAGGTCGAACAGGCCGTCCGGCTGGCATTGAAAACCCCGGGTGTTGTTTCCGCCGAACCTATGCCCATGGAAAACGTCGCGGCGCTGCTGGCGCCATGGCTCGGCGACGCCGCGGGAATATCGGAACTGCCGTTGCCGCGTATTATCGATGTGCGGATAGACGAAGATGAAACCGACGTCGCAGCACTGAAAAGCCGGATCGAAGCGGAAATTGAAGGCGCCGGCCTCGACGATCACCAGTTATGGCGCGACCATCTGGTTACCTTCCTGCGGGTAATGGAACTGATCGCCATCGTGATGGTGATGCTGATTGGGATCACGACCGTTTCCGTGGTTGTCTTTGCAACCCGCAGCGGTCTGGCGGTCCATAGCGACGCCATTGAGATTCTGCATCTGATCGGTGCCTATGATGACTATATCGCCGGACAGTTCCAGTCGCAGGCCCTGGCGCTGGGCCTGAAGGGCGGCGCCGCCGGGTCGGTTGCCGGTATTGCCAGTCTGCTGGGCCTCGCCTTCGCTGCGTCCAATCTGGATACGGAACTTCTGCCGCTCTTTCTGTTTCAGGCCTGGCACTGGCCCGTCCTGGTCTGCCTCCCCCTTGCGGCCGCCCTCATCGTGCGGCAGACGGCGAGACGCACAGTATTGCGCGCCCTTCGCCGGATGCTTTAGAAGATTCATATGCCTTTGCGCCGATTTCCACGCCGCCGGTTCATTGCCCTGGTTGCCATTGTTGTGGTGGCGCTTTGGGTGGGCGGCTTCTTCGTTTTCATGCAGACGATACCTCGTACAAAGCCGCTGGCATGGCCAAAGGCCGATGCCGTTGCCGTGTTGACGGGGGGCAGCCTCAGGCTGGAGGCCGGATTGGCCCTGCTGGCGGAAGGGCAGGCGAAGAAGCTGTTCATTTCCGGCGTGCACCGGGGGGTCGATGTCGCGGAACTGCTGCGGCTTTCCCGGCATTCTCCCGAAGCGCTGGACTGCTGCATTGTGCTGGATCATGCCGCCGGCAACACCAGGGGTAATGCCCGGGAAACGGCCGACTGGATGGCGCGCGAGAAATACCGCTCCCTGCGTCTCGTCACCGCCGGTTACCATATGCCGCGCAGCCTGCTGGAGTTTCGCTCGGCGATGGCGGGCGTAACAATTCTCCCGTATCCGGTCTTTCCGCCCCATGTCCGGCTGGACGACTGGTGGCGCTGGCCGGGAACGGCATTCCTTCTGTTCGGGGAATACAACAAGTACCTGCTGGTCTGGATGCGCGAGATGGTCCGCCCCGTCGCCCCTGTCGCCCGGAATGAAGTGACATGATACGGTCCATCCTGTTTGCCGTTGTTTTCTATGGACTCACGGCAATATTCGCCGTCCTTTACCTGCCGTTCATGCTGCTGCCGCGGCGGATGTTCTCCTGGCTGACCCGACTGTGGGTCCGGATGATGATGGGCATCATTCGGCTCATCCTGGGCATTCGGTATGAATTGCGCGGGACCGGGAACATTCCCGATGGCCCGGCTGTCTTTGCATCGAAGCACCAGTCCGCCTGGGATGTGCTGGTCTTCAACCTGATTATTCCCGATTGCGCCTATGTCCTGAAGCGTGAACTCTTCCGGATACCGCTCTGGGGCTGGTATGTCTGGCGCGTCGGCATGGTCGGGATCGACCGGCGCGCCGGCGCGAAGGCGCTGAAAAAAATGGTTGTCGATGCAAAGGCGCTGCTCGATTCCGGCCGTTCGATCGTCATTTTCCCGCAGGGGACGCGAACGACGCCGGGAGAATCCAGGCCGTACCTTCCGGGTGCTGCGGCCCTGTATCTCGGCGCGGAGCATCCGGTCGTGCCGGTCGCCCTGAATTCCGGTTCGTTCTGGCCCCGGCGGACCTTCGTCAAGAAGCCGGGCGTGGTAACCGTCGAGTTTCTGCCGCCGATTCCGCCGGGACTGGATCGCCGGACATTCCTCAAGCATATCGAAGCGCAGATTGAACCGGCGACGCAGCGACTGGAGCACACAATATCGGATGGCGCGACGGCGGCGTTCCCCGTCGCCGAGTAGGATTTACGGCTTGTGGATAACGTTGTGGAGAAATTTTCGGGCGGCAGGGCTCGAAAAAATCACATAGGATACAGTTTGTTATAAACGCGCGCAGTAGGTTATGGCCCGTTCTTGAGGTTTAATCCCCGGTTGACGTGGATTTGTTTTGGAAAGATGTGTCCAACATTTTAAGTTATTGAAATAATAGATTATCCAAGATAGACGCCCGAATCGGATAGGGTGTCATACCGGATGGGAACGCGTCGTTTGACCCCTGTCAGCGCCATCGCCCAGCAGATCTGGGATATGAAGTACCGGCTCAAGGCGGTTGACGGCGGCCCTGTGGACAAAACAATTGACGACACGCTGTGGCGGGTCGCCAAGGCGCTGTCAGCAAACGAAAAAAATCCGGAGGAATGGGCCGGGCGCTTCCATGGCGCAATGACGGACTTCCATTTTATCCCGGCGGGCCGGATTCTGGCGGGGGCCGGATCGGCGCGGCAGGTGACGCTGTTCAACTGTTTCGTCATGGGCACGATTCCTGACGATATCGCCGGTATCTTCGAACATCTCAAGCAGGCTGCCCTGACCATGCAGCAGGGCGGCGGCATCGGCTATGACTTCTCGACCCTGCGGCCGAAGGGCGCGCCGGTCCGCGGGGTGGGCGCGGATGCGTCCGGCCCGGTCAGTTTCATGGATGTCTGGGATTCCATGTGCCGGACGATTGTCAGCGCCGGCACGCGGCGCGGCGCCATGATGGCGACAATGCGTTGCGACCATCCGGATATCGAAGCCTTCATCGACGCAAAGCGCGACCCTGGCAAGCTGCGGATGTTCAACCTTTCCGTTCTGGTAACCGACGCCTTCATCCGCGCGGTCAAGGAGGATGCCGGCTGGGACCTGCGCTTTGACGGCGCCGTGTACAAATCGCTGCGCGCCCGCGCATTATGGGACCGTATCATGCATGCGACCTATGCTTATGCGGAGCCCGGCGTCGTCTTCATCGACCGGATCAACGAGCGAAACAACCTGCATTACTGCGAGGCGATTTCCGCGACCAATCCCTGCGGCGAACAGCCCCTGCCGCCCTATGGCGCCTGTGACCTGGGGTCGATCAATCTTGCCCGGCTGATCGAATCGCCATTCACGGCGGAAGCCAGGCTCGATGAAGGGGAACTGGAACGAATCGTGCCGCTGGCGGTACGCATGCTGGACAATGTCATCGACGTTTCCGGCTTTCCGCTCGATGAACAGCGCCAGGAAGCACAGGCGAAACGGCGCATCGGCCTGGGGGTGACGGGGCTGGGCGATGCGCTGATCATGTGTCGTGCGCGGTACGGCAGTATCGAGGCCGTGCGCCTCACCGAACAGTGGATGGCGGCGATCCGGCGCCTCGCCTATCGCGCGTCCAATGAACTGGCAAAGGAAAAAGGGCCGTTTCCGCTTTTCGATGCGGAACCTTATCTGGCAGGGGAAACGATCGGCGCGCTGGATTCCGGTCTTCGCGACGATATCCGCGAATTCGGGATCCGCAACGCCCTGGTCACATCCATCGCGCCGACGGGTACGATCTCGCTGTTGGCCGACAATGTGTCGTCCGGCGTGGAGCCGGTCTATAGCCACAGTTATACGCGAAGCGTGCTGATGCCGGATGGTTCGCGTCGCGACGAGAATGTGACGGACTACGCCTATGGCCTGTTTCGCCGCCAGTTCGGTGATAAAGCGGCCCTGCCCGACTATTTCGTCGACGCGCAGAGTATCCAGCCGGGCGACCATATCGTCATGCAGGCGGCCGTGCAGAAATACATCGACAGCTCGATTTCCAAGACCATCAACGTGCCCGCCGAGACGCCGTTTGAAAGCTTCGCGGCGCTGTACCTGCAGGCCTATGAGATGGGCTGCAAGGGATGCACGACCTACCGGCCGAATGCGGTGACCGGTTCGGTACTGCGCCTGTCGGACGAGGCCGCGCCGGCGACCGCCGTGGCGCCTTCCATGGCCGAGGATTCAGGCGTCGTCTACATGACCCGGCCGCTTGACCGGCCCGAATCGCTGGTCGGCAGGACCTACAAGCTGCGCTGGCCCGAAAGCGACCACGCCATCTATATCACGCTCAACGATATCGAACGGGACGGTCGCCGCCTGCCTTTCGAGGTGTTCATCAACTCGAAGAACATGGAACATTATGCCTGGACGGTGGCGCTGACCCGGATGATAAGCGCGGTATTCCGGCGCGGCGGCGACGTGTCCTTCGTGGTGGAGGAGCTGAAGGCCGTGTTCGACCCGCGCGGCGGGCAGTGGGTGGACGGGAAATACGTGCCGTCGCTGCTGGCCGCGATTGGCGGCGTTATCGAACGGCACATGATCGATATCGGGTTTCTGGCGCCCGAGGCGCGACCGGATCCCGGCATTCAGGGCGCCGGCAACCTGAGGCAATGCCCCAAATGTGGCGGGCTGACGCTGACCCATCAGGAAGGCTGCGACAGCTGCACCGCCTGCACCTATTCGCGTTGCGGCTGACCGGGTCCTTCCACGACCTTCAACAGCTTGTGCAGCGGTCCGTCACCGATACCCAGCGAATCGAGATGCGTGACGGTATTGCGCAGATATTCGAGGTTCGATCCCGTGATGCCGACGCCGCGACGGATCATCGACACGACCTCGTCATCCGGCAGGCGGCCGGCATATTGATAGTGGCTGCGATTGGCGACGAAGGTGCGGCTGCGCACCCGCCGGTCGTCCAGCCGGATATCGATGACGCGCGGCTCGTATACCCAGGTCACCATTTCCCGGTTCCACAGGTAATCGAGGATGTCATGGGCTTCGGATGGCGGCAGGCGGAAGGCGATGCCCTGGCAGCAGCCACCCCGGTCCAGTCCAAGGACGAGGCCACGCTGTTCCCGCGTGCCCCGGTAGTATTCCGAATAGACGCAGAAGGATCGATGCCAGCCATAAAGCCGGGCCTGCCGCCGTTCCAGATAGTCGAAACCCGGTTTCCACATCAGCGATCCGTAGCCGAAGACCCAGATTTCCGGGTCGCCATCTATCGCATGCAGCAGGGCGCGCTGTTCCGCCTCATGGGGATTCGGCGGTTCTTTTTCCGCAAGGCCGTCATCCATCGCTCGAGAAAATTCCCTGAATCCGTTGCGCGGCGTATAAAGGCAAGGGGGCTGACCTAACAGAAATCCACGCTGTTGGGATAGCAAAAACAGCCTGTCTCCCCGCTATTGAACAAGTTTGGATGCGTATCATGCGTTTTGGAAAATCCGTGTTAATAGCTGTATTGGCAAGTCTCTCCGTAGCCGCCGCGTATTCGGGTTACTGGTATTATGCGCGTGGACTGGCTCTTGAAGCGGTTGCGGACTGGCTGGACTTGCGCCGGGAGGAAGGTTACCGGGTTTTGCATGACCCGATTCGGACCGAAGGCTTCCCCTTCGTAATCCGGGTGCTGCTGAAGGAGCCTTCGGTCGCGGCGCCAGATGAGATCTGGCGCTGGCGGGGGGAGCGCCTGACGCTCGAAGCGCAGCCCTGGAATCTGTATCGTTACCGGCTGGAGTTTCATGGCGCCCAGGAAATCATGCTGGAGCGCGATGGCGCGCCTTACAGCATTACGCTCGAATCAAGGGAAGCAACGGCAATCGCCGGTTTCTGGCGCGATGGTCAACCGAAAGCGGCGTCCGTCCTTCTGCGGGAGGTGCGGGTGTCTGGCGGTCCCGGTGACTGGCGGGCAGAGGAAGTCTGGATGGAGGCGACACGGCCCGAATTCCCGCCGGCAACCCATACTGAAACGGCCCTGACTCTTTCGGTTAACGGGAGCGGCATTGAAATGCCGGCGGATTTTAATGCGCCGCTTGGCCGTATGATCGAAATGTTGCGCGGAGATTTCAGATTGCTGGGGGTAATCCGGAACGGCCCCGTCGAGCAGGCGGTGGAAGGCTGGCGGCGCGACGGCGGCACGATAGAGGTTCCCTGGCTGCGTGCGATATGGGGCCGGGTCGATCTGCGCGCACAGGGCGGTATGGCGCTGGATGAGGACTGGCGGCCGATGGGCGCGTTTTCAGCAAATATCAGGGGTTATGCGGCGGGCATGGACGCGCTGGCCGATACGGCGGTTATCGAGCCGAAGACGGCGGCAATGGCGAAAATCGGCCTTGCCCTTCTAGCCAAAAGGCCGCCGGAAGGCGGCGAGCCGGTTCTGACGGTGCCGGTAACCGCACAGTCCGGGCAGCTTTACGCGGGGCCGGTCAGGATTGCCGATCTTCCCCGGATCCGGATTTCGGTTCCACGGCACTGAAGCTGCCGGCCTGGCCCATTTCGACGACGCCGCGGCGGATCGCCCGTGTCCGGGTGAACCAGTCTTCCAGAATATCGCCTTCGCCCCAGCGGATGGCGCGCTGCAGGGCCGTCAGATCCTCGGTAAACCTCCCCAGAAGCTCCAGCACCGCTTCGCGGTTGTTCAGGAAGATATCGCGCCACATGATCGGATCTGACGCCGCGATGCGGGTGAAGTCCCGGAAACCGCCGGCGGAAAACTTGATCACTTCGCTGGTCCGGACCATGTCGCCGTTCTGCGCCGATTCCTTCATCAGGTGTTCTTCAAGATCGCTGGCCGTGCCGACGATCGTGTAAGCGATCAGATGCGGCAGGTGCGACGTGATGGCGAGCACCCGGTCGTGATGCTTTGCATCCATCAGTTCGACAATGCTGCCGACCCTTGCCCACATGTCGGTGACGGTCCGGATCGCCTTTTCGTTCGTACCGGGGGTCGGGGTAAGGATGCAGTATCGACCGTCGAACAGTTCGGCAAAGCCCGATTCCGGGCCAGAATTTTCCGTCCCCGCTACCGGATGACCAGGCACCAGGTGGGCATGGCCCGGCAGTTCCGGCAGGACATCGCGGATCACGGCCGCCTTGACCGATCCGACATCGGTGACAATGACGCCTTTCTTCAGGCCGGGCCGCATGGCGCGTGCGATATCGCCATAGGTGCCGACCGGCGAACACAGCACGACGACATCGGCATCGGCAACCGCCTCGGCCGGGGCTTCGTGTACTGAATCGACAAAGCCGATTTCCATCGCCTTGTCACGGGTGGCCCGGCTGCGCGCGCTGCCGGCGATATGGTTGACCAGTCCCTGGCGTTTCAGCGCATGCGCAAGCGAGGAGCCAAGCAGTCCCAGGCCGATCAGGGAAACGCGGTTGAACAGGGGGGCCGTATTCATGACGTGGCCGCCAAATGCCGTTCCAGACAGGCGACAAGGGGACGGATCTCTTCTTCCAGGCCGACCGTAATCCGGATGCATTCGGGCAGGCCGTAGCCGCCGATGAGCCGGGTGATGAAGCCGCCCGCCAGCAGGGCGTTATAGGCCGCCGTCGCCGCAGCCGCGTTTCGGAACCGGACCATGATGAAGTTGCCGACGGAGGGATGCACGGTCAGGCCAAGGCGGTTCATTTCCCGGGTCAGCCAGGGCAGCCATGTGTCATTGTGTTCGCGACTCCTGTCGATATGGGCGACATCGGCCAGCGCGGCAATGCCTGCCGCCTGCGCCGCGACCGTGACATTGAAGGGATTGCGGGTCCGGTTCAGCACATCGGCGATCTCCGCCGGGCAATAGGCCCAGCCGAGCCGCACCGCCGCCAGCCCGAAGATTTTCGAGAAGGTGCGGGTCATCACGACATTGTCGACTTTGTCGACCAGATCCGCGCCGGCCGTGTAGTCATTGCGCGACACATATTCCGCGTAGGCGGCATCGATCACCAGCAGGACGCGGCCCGGCAAACCGGCCTGAAGACGGCGCAGCTCATCGGCGGAAATATAGCTGCCGGTCGGATTGTTCGGATTGGCGATGAAAACCATCGTCGTCCGGTCGGTCACCGCCGCCAGAATCGCATCCACATCGAAGGTGTAGTTGGCTTCGGGGACGGAAACCGGCGTTGCGCCGACGACGCGCGCGGCGATGGAATACATCAGGAAGCCGTGCCGGCTGTGCACCACCTCGCAGCCGGGCCCCGCATAGGACCTGATCAGCAGCCCCAGCAATTCATCGGATCCGGCGCCGCAGACAATCCGGTCCACATCGCAGCCGTAGCGGTCCGCAATCGCGCGTCGCAGTTCGATCGAGCCGCCTTCCGGATACCGGTGCAGTTCGCCGGCGGCTTCAACATAGGCCCGGACCGCGTGTTCGCTGGGACCGAGCGGCGATTCATTGGCGGACAGGACGACCGGCTTCTCGATGCCCGGCAGGCTGTGAACGCCGCCGACATAAGGGCTTACGCCCATGATCCCCGCGAGTGGCTTCGGGCCGCTCATGAGGGTCGGGCCTTGGCGTCAACCGGCACCGCGTATCCGCCGATGCTGCAGGCGCGCATGATGGCGCCATTCGCTTCGATACGCCCGAGTTCCGGGCTGTCCACGGTCACGAATCCGGCGACGTCGACAAGATGTACCCACACATCCTCCTTGCGGGTGACGATGCTGCCCGCTGCCAACCCGGCTTCTGACATTATGCCGCGAAGCGAGTCCTGGCCCATGTTTTCGCCGGTCTCGACAACGATCAGCGACCGGTCATCGCCGGATTCGTCCAAAAGGACACGCGAAATGGCAAAGGCGCCGGTCTTGCCGTTGCGGGCGTTGCTGCCATCTACAAAGGGAAGCCGCTGCACAACCTGTGGAGCGCCTGCTACGCAGAGGCTGCGCCACCAGCAGTCTCCTTCACCGGCATTGTCCGGAACGGGCACCACGCCGATGACCGCCTCGCGGCTGGATACCTGCGCGACGACGGCGCGGATGCTCGGCAGGGTCGTCATCCTGTCATGACTGCCATACTGGTCGCGCGCCAGGTCCCAACATGACTGGTCGTCGCTATCCGTATAGGCAACGACCGCATAGGGCCCCTGGAGCGCGGCATAAACCGAAATCAGTTCGCGCCAGATCCTGGAAATGGCGATGCGGGGAAACGCGCCTTTGTGATACTCCATCCGGCGGCGGATGACGCGCGCCTCGCGGCCCGGCGCAAAATTTGCCGTGCTGGTGCCGCCCTTTGCCCGGCCGACATCGGCGACCACTTCGGTGCGCCGCAGGATGAGATCGTGGATTTTGGTGTCGATTTCGTCGATTTCCTGTCGTGCGCGTTCCAGCGCTATGTTCCGTTCAGTCATGATGGGGTTCGTTGCTGGTCTGAAAATGCGGCCGATACTCGTAGCGTGACGGGCCCGAGAAAGCAAAGAAAACATTGACACTAACGATTCACAAAACCTACTTATTCCCTCCCCTCGGCAGCAGTCGAACAGGCTGAAAGCAATGAATTCCGGCGCTACGGATACAGTTACCCAGGATTGGCCCTGCAGGCGCGTGACGCTGGGCGCGGATACCCCGATGCCGCTGGATTGCGGCGTCGCGATCGGGCCGTTCACCGTTGCCTATCAGACTTACGGTTCGCTCAATGCAGACCGCTCGAATGCCATACTGGTCGCCCATGCGCTGACGGGCGACCAGTATGTCGCCGATGAAGCGCATCCCGTATCGGGCCGTCCCGGCTGGTGGCGCATGCTCGTCGGTCCCGGCCTGCCGATCGATACCGACCGGTTCTTCGTGATCTGCGCCAATGTGCTGGGCGGATGCCTCGGCACCACGGGGCCAAAGGAGATTGACCCGAAGACCGGCAAGCCCTACGGGCTGTCTTTCCCGATCATCACCATCGGAGACATGGTGCGGGCGCAGAAGATGCTGATCGATCATCTCGGGATCGAGCAATTGTTCCTCGTCACCGGCGGGTCGATGGGGGCGATGCAGGCGCTGGAATGGGCGGCGCGCTACCCCGATGCGGTTTTCGCCGCGGCGCCGATCGCCGGCGCGGCGCGGCATTCCGCGCAGAACATCGCCTTTCACGAAGTCGGTCGTCAGGCGATCATGGCCGACCCGAACTGGCATGGCGGCGATTATTTCAGCCACAATGTCGTTCCCAGCCGCGGTCTGTCGGTCGCGCGGATGGCGGCCCATATCACCTACCTGTCGGAAGCGGCGCTGCACCGGAAATTCGGCCGCCGGCTGCAGAACCGCGATTCGCTGACCTATGGCTTCGACGCGGATTTCCAGGTGGAAAGCTACCTGCGCCACCAGGGCAGCACCTTTGTCGACCGCTTCGACGCCAATTCCTATCTCTATATCACCCGGGCGATGGATTACTTCGACCTGGCGGCGGAGCATGACGGCAACCTGGCCGCCGCGTTTGCGGGCACGAAAACACGGTTCTGTATCGTGTCTTTTTCCAGCGACTGGTTGTTTCCGACCTCGGAAAACCGCGACATTGTCCATGCGCTGAACGCGGTTGCGGCGAGTGTCAGTTTTGTCGAGGTGGATTCCGACAAGGGCCATGACGCCTTTCTGCTCGATGAGCCGGGATTCTTCGAGGTGCTGGCGGGGTTCATCAATGGCTGCGCCAAGCATCGGGGCCTCGCATGAACGCGCCAAACGGCACCGTCCAGGCGGAGCAGCGGCCGGATACGATCCGCGTCGACCTGCGGCTGATTGCCGATATGGTCGATCCGGGCAGCCGGGTGCTCGACATCGGCTGCAGCGAAGGGGCGCTACTCGCCTATCTGGAGCGGCACAAAAATGTCGATGGCCGCGGCATTGAACTGTCCATGGCCGGCGTGAACACCTGTGTGCGCAATGGTCTTGCCGTTATCCAGGGCGATGCGGATACGGATCTCAAGGATTATCCGACTGGCGCCTTCGACTGCGTTGTCCTCAGTCAGACCCTGCAGGCGACGCGGCGTCCGCGCGCGGTGCTGGAAGAACTCGTCCGCATCAGCCGCCGGGCGGTGGTATCCTTTCCGAACTTCGCGCATTGGCGGGTCCGGCTCCAGCTTGCCATTGCGGGCCGGATGCCCGTCACCGGAACGCTGCCGTTCCACTGGTACGATACGCCGAATATTCACCATTGCACGATCAAGGACTTTATCGCGACCTGCCGGGACGCGGATATCGTGATCGAGAAAGCCGTTCCGCTGAACGGTCAGGGTATTCCGCTGAAGTTTTCCGCCACCGGGCGCCTTGCCGGCCTTTTCGCCGAACAGGCGCTGTTCGTCCTGCGCAAGAACGGGAATTAGATACGCCTGTCACGGTCAGTATAGTTTGTCAGACTTCCACAGAGGAGCAGCACATGGCACGCGGTATCATCGATTTCGAAGGCTTCCACAGGGCGGACATCCGCAGGCTGCGCAGCGCCAAAACGCCCGAGGGCATTCCGTTCCGCCTGGGCAAGCTGAGCCATGTGGTCGTCAGGGTTACCGACCTGGAGCGCTCCGTCGATTTCTACACGAAGATACTGGGTTTCCGTGTCACCGACGCCTATCCCGAAACCATGATGCCCGGGCGCATGGTCTTCATGCGCTGCAACGCCGACCATCACGGCGTTGCGCTGGTCGGCGGGGCCGCCGCGGTGTCGGAAAACCGCGAACTGCATCATTTCGCCTTCGAAGTGGACACGCTGGACGAGGTATTCCGCGCCCGCGATCACCTGGAGCGCCATGGCGTCCGGATCGGCTTCCAGGGCCGCCGGCGCGCCGGACAGCAGATCGCGATTGAATTCGCCGATCCCGACAATCACCAGTTGGAAATATGCTGGGGCATCGACCGGATCGCGGACGGCGCCGATTCGCGCCCGCCGGAAGAATGGCGCGAAGCCGCCACGCTGGAGGACGCCATGCGTTCCGCGCCGCCGGGCCAGACGCCGCGTCTGGCCAACCCGTCGCTGTTGCGGGACTGAAACGCCGCCTGTTCGCAAACCGTCAGGCGGAAATAACGGCGACGGCGTCCAATTACCGCAAAAACGCTTTTCGCGGCGCACGGGACTGGTTAGCCTTGAACTCCGTCTCATTTATCCGGAGATCGATATGAAACACCCGACATCCACGTTGAACGGGCAATTCGGCATCCTGATCGACAAGGTCACGCGGAGCGATCTCGCGGACAGCGATTTCCAGTCCTGGGCCCATGGCCTGTGGATGGCGCATGGCGGGCTGCTGGGGGTCCGGGGCGATGACCTCGCGGCACTGCCGCCGCAGGATCTGGTGGCCTGGTCCCGCGTCTTCGGCAGGGTCGAGGAGGAGATGCAGGCCGCGCGCGAGGGAAAGTCGGTGCCCGGCTACCCGATCCTTCGTATCGGCAACACCAGGGACGAGTCCGGCAAACCGAAGGCCCAGCTTGCCATCGTGCCGCCGCTGAAAAGCGACGATGACATCCGCTACAACCCGGAAACGCGCCGGCCGGTCTGGCACACCGATTCGACCTTCCGGGAGCGCCCGCCGGTCGGCTCGGTCTTCCACTGCCGCATCGCGCCGCCCGCCGGCGGCGAAACCCTGTTCGCCGACATGCGCGGCGCCTATGCCGCGCTCGATGACGACACACGGCGACGGCTGGACGGGCTGGAGGCGGTGTGCTCGCTCGCCCATCACGACCGCAAGATCAACCGTTACTCGCCCAATTACCCGATCCTGACGCCGGAACAGCGCGCGGCGAACCCGCCGCGACGGGTGCCGCTGGTCCTGGAGCATCCGGTGACGGGCGAACCGGCGCTCTACGGGCTGAACAGCTCCACCTGCGCCATCGTGCCCAAGGGCGCGGCGGTTTCCCCGGAAGATCTCGATTTCTGGGACCTGGAAGGGGTGGAGGATGACAGCGTCCTGATCTGGCGCGACATGCTGCCCACCGTCACGGGGCCGGATTTCACCGTGAAATGGCAATGGCGGGCAGGCGATATCGTCGTCTGGGACAACCGCTGCACGATCCATTCGGCAACAGGCTTCGATTTCGAGCGTTACGAGCGAGAGATGTGGCGGCTGACGCTGCTCGACGCGGCATAGGGCCGACCCCGCCAGCCGCCGCTTCACGCGGAACGACCGCCGGAAGGAATATCGTATAGAAACGTCGGATTTTTTCCTTGATGATCGTACAAAAAAGTACGATCTTATTGACCTCGTAAGGACTTGGAGCCAGGCGGTGAACGGCAATGAGTTCCTGCGGCGGCTCAGGAAATATGGCAAGTCGCACGGTTTGGCGGTCGAACTCGTCGCCACGCGCGGCAAAGGCAGCCACGGCACGGTCTATCTCGGCGGTCGCCGCACGACGTTGAAGGACCGCCGGAAGGAAATCGGCCACGGGTTGCTCAACGCCATGCTGCATGACCTCGGCATCGCCCGGGAAGATTTCTGATCCGCCCGGTACGATTATCTTTAATGTGACCGAGATTAGGGACACATACGATGACTACGAAGTATCTCTACCCCGTAGACCTCTCCCCTCCCTCCCCCCGGGACATGCGGGTGACCGCCCGCATCTCCGACCTCGAAGGCTGCGTCACGGACGGCGCGGACAGTGCCGAAGCGCTGGCGGAAGCCGCCGATGCGCTGGAGGAAGCGCTCGCCGTATTGATTGCCGAAGGCAGGGACGCGCCCGCCCCGTCGCCTGCGCGCGGACGCCCCTGCGTCGCGCCCGGCACGGTGATCGCGGCGAAGGCCGCGCTGGGCGCGGCGCTGCGTGCGTCCGGATTGTCGCAATCGGCGCTGGCCCGTCGCCTGGGCGTCGCCGAAGGCGAGGTGCGCCGCATGCTGGACCCGCGGCACGCCACCAAGATTGGCCGGCTGGAAGACGCGCTGGCCGTGCTGGGCCGTCGGCTGACCGTGACGGTGGGCGACGCCGCGTAGGCATCCGGGGAAAGACCGAACCGCCGGACCATCGCAGGCGGGTGGGAAAAGCACTGTGCAAAATAAATGACCCGACCCCGGCGACTTTCGCATCACCGAATGCCACACCATTAACACTGCCTGGCAATGGGCAGCGGTGAACATTATTTACGGAATTGTGCCGACTGTTCGCTGATTATTGCCGTCCTTTGTCGTTGCCAGATGGGAAAATACGGTTCTGCTGATAATACGGTTCTGCTGATAAATAGTGCCCTGTCGCCGGTTCTGGCATGATCGCTGGAACGGCATCCCTTCTGGACCGGGGACGGACCATGGCGGACCGGCTTTAACGATACTCCTTGAAATGTGCTCCATTTGTGAGTACACTATAAAACGTATTCGAAAAAAGGAGGACGGCCATGCCCCGAGCGGCGGAAGCCAAGGATGACCGGCTGCAGGTGCGCCTCGACGCCGGGTCGAAGAGCGTGCTCCAGCGCGCGGCCGGCTACCGGCACAAGACGGTCAGCCAGTTCGTTCTCGCGACGGCACTGGAAGAGGCGGAGAAGGTCATCCGCGAGAACGAGATCGTCACACTGTCCGGTCCGGACTGGAAGGTCTTCTATGACGCTCTGACCAGCCCGCCGGCGCCCAATGCGGCGCTGCGCAAGGCGTTCGCCAGATACAAGAAGGCGGCCGGTTGAGGCAGACACATTTGCCATGGCAGATAGCGCCGCTCAATAGCAAGATCCATGACCGGGCGGCCTTCTCGTGCGGCGCTGCTGAACTCGACAATTACATCCGGGATTATGCTTCACAGGACGTGAAGAGGGATGTCGCCCGCGTCTTCGTGGCCATCCAAGCCGACGCGCTGAAAGTCTGCGGCTACTACAGCCTGAGCGCCACCAGCTTTCAACGGGACAGCCTTCCGGCCGACCAGGCGACGCGTCTGCCACGCTATCCCGTGCCGGCGGCCCTGCTCGGTCGGCTGGCCGTCGATGACAACATAAAGGGCAGAGGGCTGGGTGTTTACCTGCTCATGGATGCCCTGAACCGCATCCTGCTCGCAACGCAGACACTCGCAGTCCACGCGGTGATTGTCGATGCGAGAGACGACGTGGCCGCCGCGTTCTACCGCAAGTACGGTTTCATCCCGTTCACGGGCGAAGGCCGGCGGCTGTTCCTGCCGATGGCGACGATCCGGCGGTTGGCCGACGGATGATCGGCGCAGGATCGTCCCGGTTCCGCGCCGGGATGCCGGGTAAGCCGTCCCGTCCCGGCGGCCGCATCGGGCGTATTGCCACAATGCCGTCGGTATCCGAGACTCGCATGAAGGGCGGGCGCGGCGACGCGCCCTGCACGACACCTACCTGCGGCAGGGAGGCCGGACAGCCATGAAAGAGAACAGCATTCGGCGCGCGGTGCGCGAGGGGCGGGCGGCGCTGGGCACCCAGTTGAAGGAGTTCACCTCGCACGGTATCCCCTGGATCATCCAGGAATCCGGTTTCGATTATGTCATGATCGACCACGAGCACGGCGCCTTCGACATAGAGACCATCGCCAGGCTGGCGGGCTGGTTCCAGGCGACCGACGTGTCGCCCGTCCTGCGCCTGCACAAATCCTTCATGCACATGATCCCCGGCATCCTGGACCAGGGGATCATGGGCATCCAGATCTCGGAGGTGAACAACGCCGAGGAGGCGCGGGCCATCGTCGAACTGGCCAAGTATCCGCCCATCGGCAATCGCGGCCTGTCGGGCCAGGGGCCGCACACGCAATACAGGAGCTACGGCGCTCGCCACGCGACCGAATACGCACCCTGGGCGAACGAGAACATCATCCTTTGCCCGTCCATCGAGTCGCTGGAAGGGCTGAAGAATGTGGAGGCCATCGCCGCCGTCGACGGGATCGACATGATCGCCTACGGGCATTCGGACCTTAGCGCCCAGCTCGGCGTGCATCTCGATCTGGAGCATCCGAAGTTCAAGGCCGCCATGAAAAAGATCGTGGACGCCTGCAAGGCGAACGGCAAGATCGCCCGCGGCTCGGCCGAAACCGAGGCGCAGATCGCGGAATACTGGCAAATGGGGTGCCGGGCGCTGAACCTGCCCGGCAGCGACGTCAGCACCTATCTCGACGGCCTCAAGGCGCGGGCCGCCCGCGCGAACACGCGGCTGAAAGCCATCGGCGTGCCGACGCCCTGAAGGGGAAGCGAGGCGATGCCGGCGAACCGGTGTCATCCGGGGGCGGTACGTGTCCCCGCGTCAGGTATCGCGCCTTGCCCGAATCGTTCTTCATTCCCGGCCAGGAACTGTAATTCCGCCTCAGTGCTATTCCGGCCAAGGATATGGTTTCGATGCGGAAAGCGCCCGAAGCGCGCGACGATATCCCGATGCCGGCGCCATCCCGTAATACTGCGCCGGATATAGGTCCGCCATTCGCGCGGCGCCGCCTTTTCGAGATCGCGCAGCAGCAGTACCCCGTTGTCCTGGTCTTCGATGCGCTCCGAATGATGGAACGGATGGTAAAGCCAGATGCGGCAAACCGGGTGCAGGTTCCGGTCAAGTTCCGCGGCAATGGCGCGGCTTACGACGTCGAAGGCATATTTATCGCCCGACCAGGCGTCAGGCGTGTGCCGGTACAGGTTCCGGGTGAACTGGTCGAGCAGCAGAATCAACGCCAGCGCGCCGTCAGGGGTTGTCTGCCAGTCCTGGAACGCGCCCCGGCAGGCCTGCCGGACGAGCGCGCCGAACCGCTCCCCGATCGCCGCGTCGACCGCCGGTCCGCCATCATACCACCAGTCGCGGCGCGCCATTGCCGCCTCCGGATTTTCCAGCGCGGGACCCAGCCAGAAGGCGATAATTGCCGGGACGGTTTGGGTGCTCACGCCGTCGCCCGGCTGTTCGGCAGCAGGAAGACCACGAAATTCGCGGCAAACATGATTGCCGCAATGAGGTAAAACACCTCCGTCAGCCCATAGGCGTCCGCAATCGCGCCGCCGATCAGCGGCATCAGGACCGACAGGCCCGCCTGGGTGCCGAACAGCAGGCTTGTCGCCGAACCGCGCACTTCCGGCGGCGCCATGTCCATCATCCAGCTGTGAATGACCGGGCGGACGGCATAGAGAACGAACCCGAGCACGGCCACGGCGGTCACATAGACCACCGCATTGTCGACAAAGGTCAGGCCGGCAATGATGATCGTCGTCGCGGCAATGCCCGACATCACGACGGGCCGCCGCCCGACCCTGTCGGACAGGATCCCGGCGATGGGTGAAACAATCACGCCGCCCAGATGCATGCCGGCAATCGCCGCGCCAAGCATTACCGGGCTCACCTTCATGACATCGGCCAGATACAGCGGCAGAAACATCAGCAGGCCATTCTGCGCCATCGAGCGTAATGCGGCCATCAGGCAAAGGCCCAGCACGGCCTTGCGCCGAACCAGCCCGCCCAGATCCGTCAGGTAGGACCGCAGGCCAGTCACGGACCCGGTACCGGGTTGCTTCTTCGTATCTCGGGGCAGCAGATAGAATATGAAGATTGCCGTTACGACGAAGACCGGCAGGGCGTTTGCCACCGCCGACCCCTGCCACGACCACCAGGCGATCGCGGCGCCCGCGGCCAGCGGCGCGATCATGTCGCCAAGGCTCGCGCCCGTCGCATGAATTGACAGGGCATAGCCCCTGTTATCGGGATATTTTTCGGAAATAAAGGCCAGCGACGGCGGATGCCACAGATTGTTCGTTGCCCCGATCAGCGCGACCATGGCGCACAGCACCAGATACAGGCTCGTGAAACCGAACATCATGAGCGCCAGGCCGCCGACCAGCAGCGAAAGGACCTGAAAAACGACCCGCCGGCCGGTCATGTCGACCACCGCGCCGCTGCCGATATTCGCGCAAAACGAACTGACATGCAGGATGGAGACCAGCAGCCCCGCCTGGGTGTAACTCAATCCCAGATCCTTCGTCATGAAAGGCAGCAGGACGTAGAACGTTCCCGCAACCCAATGCGTCGCGCCGTGACCCAGTCCGATCAGGAACATGGGACCCTGGTTTTTAAGCTGAAAAACGGATGCTGAACTGGACAGGGTACCCTCCCATTGCCACAACCCGAAACTCGGGAAAATTTAGCCGCAAACAAGAACCATCATATCCGAAGACGCGATGCGTCCGGCAGGTGTCTTGCGCCGTCAATTATCCGACAAAATAAAGGCTCAGACGTTTCCGTCCAAACCTTTGATTTAATTGGTGGGCTGTACAGGATTCGAACCTGTGACCCGCTGATTAAGAGTCAGCTGCTCTACCAACTGAGCTAACAGCCCCCAAAACACCGGCAATAGTCCCGGGCTTGAATTGCCGCGCCGTCGCAGGTCCCTGTAAACAGGCTCCGCTCCGACAGGCGCGCCGGGTATAGCAAAGCGGTTGCGGTTTGTCGATAGCGGGGGAAGAAGCGGAAACGCCCCATATCAGTCGAATTTGACCGCCCGATACCAGATCAGGCCCATCATTTCGTGAAAGGCGTAATAGCTGTTCAGCAACGCTTTCGCCGACGGGATGAAGATACTCGGCCCGAATTCCATTGAGTCGGTATTCGTGTAGCCCGCCGCAATCGGCCATACGGTGAAGCCGGCGGCGCGAAACGCCGCGATGGCCCGAGGCAGGTGCCATCCCTGTGTGGCGACATATACCGACCGAACGCCCAGCGGTAGCAGGATAGCCGCACTGAACGTTGCGTTTTCCAGGGTGGTCGCCGATTTGTCCTCCACCCAGGCGGCATCCGTCCCGAAATCGCGTCGCAGCGAATCAGCCATCAGCCTGCCCACGGGCGGGCGGCTTTCATGTTTTCCGCTGCCGCCGGTCACGAGGAGGGGGAGGCCGGTTTCCTGTTGGCGCCGGACCGCGAACCGCAGGCGGTCGAGCGTCATGGCGTCGACGGTCACGGGGCTCCCTTCCGGTAGCAGGGCCAGATAGCCGGCGGAGAGCACGACGATGGCCTGTGGCGGGGCCGCCTGCGGCCCGGGCGCCTCGATGCCGGCTTCCAGCATTTTCAGCAAATGGGATGAAACGAACGGGATGCTCAGCAGATAGAGGGCAACAATCCCCGTTGCCATCAACACCGATCCCGCACGGCGCCGCCGCAGCAGATAACCTGCAAGAACAATGACCAGCAGGTTCGCCGGCGGCAGCGCGAATCCTTTGATCAGGTCATACATGGAGGCGGATAATCACTTCGCCGTCATTGGCGTCATTCCGGAACGACGCGTCAATGCCGCGGTGGGATCTCATCGTCCCTCGCCGCTGCGTCCCATGCGAACGTCACGATGGATATAGACGCAGATCATCAGGCCGAACCCGGCCATCACCGTCAGCATTGCTGTCCCGCCGTATGAAATCAGCGGCAGCGGCAGGCCGACGACAGGCACAAGGCCCATCACCATCGCAATGTTTATGAAAACGAACAGGAAGAAGGTGAAGGTGACGCCAATGGCGACCAGCCGGCCAAAATGACTGCTGCTGCGCAATGCGATGGCGACGCCGTACAGGCAGAGAACGGTATAGAGGCTGAGCAGCCCCAGCCCGCCAACAAGGCCGAATTCCTCCGCGAGCATGGTGAAGATGAAGTCGGTCTGCTTTTCCGGCAGGAAATTGAGATGGCTCTGCGTGCCTTCCATGAAGCCGCGGCCGAACATGCCGCCGGAACCCAGTGCGATCTTCGATTGCAGGATGTGATACCCGGCGCCCAGGGGATCGCGTTCCGGCGTCAGAAAGGTCAGGATGCGCTCCTGCTGATAGGAGTGCAGGAAGGTCCAGCCGACAGGCACCGCCGTCGCGCCGACAGCAACGACCAGTGCGAATTTCCACAGTCGCACGCCGGCGGCGAAGAATACGGCGCCGCCGCCCATCAGAATCAGCAATGCCGTGCCAAGGTCCGGCTGGCGCAGCACCAGCGCGAAAGGGATGCCGACAAGCGCCAGCGGCGTGATCAGCGTGAGTGGGTTGCTGATATCCTCGATATTGAGGCGATGGAAATAACGAGCGAGCGCCAGAACCAGGGCGATCTTAACGAATTCGGAGGGCTGAATCAGGAAAAACCCGAGATCAATCCATCGTTTTGCACCGCCTTTGATGACACCGGCAAATTCGACGCCCAGCAGCAGTATCAGCGTCAGCCCGTAGATGAGATAGGCGTAACGCATCCAGATCCGGATATCGATCAATGCGATGCCGATCATGAGGATGAGTCCGACCCCGAAGCGAACCATCTGCATCGACGCCCAGGGCGTGAAGCTGCCATTGGCGGCGGAATACAGCATGGCGAAGCCGATGCCGGCGACCAGCACGATCAGCAAGACCAACGACCAGTTTATCTGCCAGAGTTTCCTGGTCAGCGTTAACGGCGTGGCGTGTCGGTCGTTGCCGGAAATCATAACGGCGACGCCTTTTCGGACCCGCCGGAATCCGCCACCCGGCCGGGTGCATTGCGTCTGGCCGAGCTGCGGCGTTGCGCTTCTTCCAGCAGGGCACTTGCTATGGGCGCGGCCGCGGTGGATCCGCCACCGCCATGCTCCACGACGACAGCCACCGCGTATTGCGGTGCGCTGACCGGCGCGTAGCCGACAAACAAGGCGTGATCGCGTTCCTTCCAGGGCTTTTCTTCGTTCTTGCGGACGCCGCCGTCGCGTTCGGCCATGCTGATCCGACGAACCTGAGACGTGCCGGTCTTGCCCCCCATCGCCATGGCCGGGTCCGTGATGCGCGATTTCCTGGCGGTACCCTTCGGGTGGTTCACGACCTGGTCCAGCGCTTCCATGACAGTCGTGCGGGCAATCTCGGAAACGCCGATATCGGCGAATTCGGGCGCGGCGAACGACTCCTCGCCCGCGTCATGCGGGGCGGGTTGTAAAATCAACTGCGGCGTCACCGCCTTGCCGCCATTGACCAAGCGCGCGGTCATCACCGCGAGTTGCAAGGGTGTGGCAAGAACGTAACCCTGGCCGATGGCGGCGATGAGCGTTTCACCCTTGTGCCAGGGCTCGCCGTAGGTCGCCTGTTTCCAGGCGCGGCTTGGCATCAGCCCGGCCTTTTCCTCTGAAAGTTCGAAGTTGAACCGCGACCCCAGGCCCATTCGTTGCGCCATCTCGGATATGCGGTCCACGCCAAGTTTCAGGGCCAGATCGTAAAAATAAACGTCACATGATTCGCGGATGGCGCCATGTATATCCATATGGCCGTGACCGTGCCTTTTCCAGCAATGGAACTGCCGATTGCCGAGCCTGGTGACGCCGCGACAGAATACCCTGGAATCGGGATCGATCCCGGCTTCCAGCGCCGCAAGCGCGACGACAATCTTGAAGGTCGACCCTGGCGGGTATTGCCCCGCAATTGCCTTGTTGGTAAGCGGCGCATAGGGGTTTTGGACCAGTTCGCGCCATTCCTCGCCTTTCATCCCCTCGCTGAATGCGTTGGGATTAAAACCGGGCGACGACACCATGGCCAGGATATCGCCGTGATGCACATCCATGACGACGGCGGCCGCGCTGCGTTCCCTGGCCAGGAGGTCCGCGGCGAAGGTCTGTAGCGTGGAATCGAGAGTCAGCAAAATTTCCGATCCGGGTTGCCCTTCGTCACGTTCCAGTTCACGAATGACACGCCCGACAGCGTTTACCTCTACCTGGCTGTTGCCCGCCTTGCCGCGGAGGGCTGTATCGAAAAACCGCTCGACCCCGTGCTTGCCGATACGGAAGCCTGGCAATTCCAGTACCGGGTCGCCGGTCAGGTCCTTTTCGGAGACGGCGGCGACATAGCCCATGACGTGGCTGGCTACGCTACCCAGCGGGTAATAACGCGACATCCCGACATCGATACTCACGCCGGGCAGGTTGGGGGCATTGACTTCCAGCCGGCTGACTTCGTGCCAGGAAAGGTTCTCGCTTACCGTTACCGGCACAAAGGCGCGGCGGCGCTTGATGTCCCGCAGGATACGATCCAGGTCGAACGAGCCGGGGTCGAGCAGATTTTCCAGCCGAACCAGCGTCGCGGCAACATCGTCGACCTGCTCGCGAATAATGACGACCCGGTAATTCTGGACGTTTATCGCCATGGGAGCGCCAAACCGGTCTGTAATCTGGCCGCGCGGCGGCGCGAGAAGCCGCAGGTTTATGCGGTTTTCCTCCGCCAGGGTCCGGTACCGATCGGACTGCAGCACCTGAAGATAGTACATCCGCGCGCCCAACCCGGCGAACAGCGCCAGTTGCCCGCCGGTCAGCAAAGCGGCGCGGCGGCTGAATATCTTTTCGCGCGACTTGTCCAATGTCACGTCACACGGTCTCCTGCGGAAGCGAACGCTGGATCCGGACAAACAGCCATGCGATTGGCGGATACAACGCGACCGTCATGAAATACCTGAAATAGACCGGCTCGAGCGAAACAATCGTTTCCAGGAAAATCGACATCAGCGCCCATTCGATCAACTGTGCGGCGGCGGCGACGACCATGAATCCCCACCAGATGACTGCAAAGGACTTGTTATAGAAAAACCGTCGCTGGCTCACGCAGAGACCGAAGACCCCCAGCAGTATGAATGCGTTCAGGCCCAGCGGCAGGCCGGCCAGGATATCCTGGAAAAGGCCGATGGCGAAAACGGCGGTCGCAGGCAGTAGATCGGTCCGATGCAGCGACCAGAAATAGACCGACATCAATGCCAGCATCGGCATGACAAAACTGGCCTCGGGCAGGCGAAGCGGCAGGACACTGACTATGACCATGCATAATGTTACCAGTACCGGAGTCATGTTGCGCAACAGGACGTCGAGTTGTCGCCAGATTGTCGTTTTCATCGCTTCGACAAGGTCCCCCCTAAATTTCTGGCCGGATCATCATCAATGCAGGTCAGCAAAATTTTTATCGTCCGCACGCACCGGAACATCGGAGCCTCGCTTCAAGTCCCGGTGCGCGACCGGCGGAAACGCTTCGAAATCGAAGCCCGACATGCCGAACCGGAAAGCCGGCGGGCGACTAATCCGCTTTCGTCGGCGTATCGGTCCGGCGAGGGGCATCGTCCAGCAATCCCACAAGTCCGAAATCCATTATACGCACATATTCCAGTCGATTGGACGAAACAAACGTCTCGACGCGGATCTCATTCGGACCGGCCCGGGCGACGATACCGACCGGCAGGCCGGGCGGAAATACACCGCCCTGTCCGGATGTCACGACACGCGCGCCAACCGGCACATTCGCATTCGCGTCCAGATAGGCGATTTTGGGTTGGCTTGTGTTGTCGCCGGCCAGAACGGCCCGTTCGCGGTCGGCGCCGATCACAACCGGGATACGGCTGTTCAGGTCATTGATCAGCAGGATACGTGCCACACGCTCGCCGGTATCGACGATCCGCCCGATCAGGCCCTCCCCGACGACAACCGGCAAACCCTTGCGGACGCCGTCGCGCCGCCCGGCATTGACAAGCATGGTGCGGACGAAGGACCCGCCGGTTTCGGCGATCACCCTCGCCGAAATGAATGTTGCCTCCGGCGAGGGCACGTAGTTCAGAAGATCATGGAGACTCGCGTTCTCCGCCGCCAGCGTGCGCGCGGCGGCCTGCCATTGCAGCAGCCGGGAATTTTCCTGCCGCAACGCCACGTTCTCTTCTCGCAAATGCATCAGATGCCGGGCTTCGTCGACAATGGCGGCGCCGGTCGCGACCGGTTTCGATGCCGCGTCAAGAATCGGCGCAGACGCGTCGGTGACCCAGATGCGGGCGCGGTCGAAAATTTTCGGATCGGCCTTGCCGACCATCAACACGGTTCCGGCGGCGAGCAGCAGAAACAGAAATGCAAATCGCTGCGCCAGTGCGCGCAATGGCGCGGTAACCCGTTGAATTGATTCAGGCCGCTTCGCCAATTGTCAGCACATCCCTTGCCGGCCGGTTTTCCGGCGCTTCCGCAGGCGCGAATCAGTCATTGCTGATCAGCACGGTTTTGAGCGTTTTCATTTCTTCCAGGCAACGGCCGGTTCCCAATGCAACGCAGGATAACGGGTCATCGGCAATGGAGACCGGCAATCCGGTTGCATGCCGTAGCACGAAGTCAAGATTGCCAAGCAGCGCTCCGCCGCCGGTCAGCACGATGCCCTTGTCGACGATATCCGCCGCAAGTTCCGGCGCCGTGTGCTCCAGCGCGACCTTCACTGCTTCGACGATGGCGCCGACCGGCTCCGCGAGGCTTTCGGAGATCTGCCGTTCGCTGATGAACAGTTCTTTCGGCACGCCATTCATCAGGTCGCGACCCTTGATTTCCATGATATTGCCTTCGCCTTCCTCGGGCGGGCAGGCGGAACCGATTTCCTTCTTGATCCGTTCGGCGCTGCTTTCGCCGACCAGCAGGTTATGGTTCCGCCGGATATAGGCGATGATGGCTTCGTCCATCTTGTCGCCGCCCACGCGGACCGAACGGGAATATACGATACCGCCGAGCGACAGAACCGCTACCTCGGTGGTGCCCCCGCCGATATCGACAATCATCGAACCGGTCGGTTCGGTGACCGGCAATCCGGCGCCGATCGCGGCCGCCATGGGCTCCTCGATCAGAAACACCCGGCGTGCGCCGGCGGCTTCGGCGGAATCCTCAATGGCGCGGCGCTCGACCGCTGTTGATCCGGAAGGCACGCAAACGATGACCTGCGGGCTCGCGAAGCTGCGGCGGTTATGCACCTTGCGGATGAAATGCTTGATCATTTCCTCCGCGACCTCGAAGTCGGCAATGACGCCGTCGCGCAACGGCCGTATCGCCTGAATATTGCCGGGCGTTCGGCCAAGCATCATTTTTGCTTCGTCGCCGACAGCCAATACCTGCTTTCGGCCCTTGATTTCTACTATGGCGACGACCGACGGTTCGTTCAGGACAATGCCGCGACCCTTTACGTAGACCAGCGTATTGGCGGTCCCGAGGTCGATTGCCATATCGGCGGACAACATACCGAGAATGCGTGAAAACATGGTTACCGACTTACCCCCAAAATTCCCCGATTGGAATACGGACAGGACGCTGGAAAACGAACTTCCCGTATCTCCCCCGACGGCCGGATTATCACTGTCTGTACCTGTTCAACTGTATCGGGTCACTGTAATTATGCCCGAATTTCGTTAACGTATAGTAATCATTTAGAAGAATAAAGGAAAACGCATATATTCGATAAAGAGTCAGGGATGCGAGCTTTTAAAACGTGGGCCGGATGCGTCTCGCCGCACCGTCAGTTTAAGACGCCCGTGACGCAAGAGGCGTTGCGGGCGTCTTAAAATCCGCTGCAAACGTTTGCCGGATCAGTTCTTCGACTTGTCGACCAGCGCGTTCTGGGCGATCCACGGCATCATGCCGCGCAGGCGCGCACCGACTTCCTCCAGCGAATGCTCGCTGGACAGCCGCCGTTCCGCCTTGAGCCGCGGCTGGCCGGCGCCGCATTCGCTCATCCAGTTGGAAACGAACTTGCCCTGCTGGATATCAGCCAGAATGCCCTTCATGGCTTTCTTGGTGTCTTCGGTAATGACCCGCGGGCCGCTTTCGTAATCGCCGAATTCCGCCGTATTGGAGACCGAGTAGCGCATGTTCGCGAGGCCGCCTTCATAGATCAGGTCGACGATCAGCTTCACTTCGTGAACGCACTCGAAATAGGCCATTTCCGGTGCATAGCCGGCTTCGACCAGGGTTTCGTAGCCCGCCTGGATCAGCGATGTCAGTCCGCCGCACAGTACGGCCTGTTCGCCGAACAGGTCGGTTTCGCATTCTTCCTTGAAGGTCGTCTCGATAATGCCGGCGCGGCCGCCGCCGATGGCGCTGGCATAGGACAGGCCGATATCGTGGGCGTTGCCGGACGCATCCTGGTTCACCGCGATCAGGCAGGGAACCCCCGCGCCGCGCTGGTATTCGGAGCGGACGGTATGACCGGGGCCCTTCGGCGCGATCATGAAGACGTCGATATCCGTGCGCGGTTCGATGAGGTTGAAATGAATTGACAGGCCATGCGCAAACGCAATGGCCGCACCTGACCGCAGGTTGGGGCCCAGTTCGGTTGCATACAGGTCGCGCTGGATTTCATCCGGCGCCAGCACCATCACGACGTCGCCCCATTTGGCGGCATCGGCGGCGGTCATCACCTTGAACCCCGCACCCTCTGCCTTCTTGGCCGAGCCGGAGCCCGGGCGAAGCGCCACGGCAACATCCTTGACGCCGCTGTCGCGCAGATTCATCGCGTGGGCATGACCCTGGCTGCCATAGCCGACAATAACGACTTTCTTTCCCTTGATCAGGTTGACGTCGGCATCACGATCATAATAAACGCGCATGGTATCTCTTCCCCGTTAAATGGATAAACATCGCCGCAAGCGGCATTACAAAAGCGCTTTTAAAGGACCTCGGACCCCCGGGCAATGGCGACGGCGCCGCTGCGGGCAACCTCCACCTTGCCCAATGCGCGCATCAGGTGGGTAAACGAATCGATCTTTTCCTTCGACCCCGTCACTTCGAAGACAAAGGACTCCGTTGTCGTGTCGGCGACGTTGGCGCGGAAGATATCCGCGATCCGTAACGATTCGCGCCGCGCCTCGCCCGTGGCGGCGACCTTGATCAGGGAAATCTCCCGTTCGATATACGGGCCCTCCTCGGTCAGGTCGTGCACGGCGCTGACCGGCACCAGCCGGTGAAGCTGCGCCTTGATCTGGTCGATGATCATCGGCGTACCGGAGGTCACCAGCGAAATGCGGGATTGTTGTTCGTCCTCGCTGATCGTCGTGACGGTCAGGCTTTCGATATTGTAGCCGCGGCCGGAAAAAAGGCCGACGACACGGGCCAGGACGCCGGGTTCATTGTCCACGATAACGGCCATGGTGTGTCGCTCGATCACATCTGATCCGATCTTGTCTGGAAAAATGCTGGCCATCAGACCAGCACCATGCCGTCTTTGGAGACAGGATTGGCGTTCTTGTCCGCGGTATTCAGCAGCATGTCGTTATGCGCCGCGCCCGACGGGATCATCGGAAAGACGTTTTCCGCCTGGTCGACGCAGATATCGGCGATGATGGGGCGCGGCGTACCGATCATCTCGTCGATGACGTTGTCCAGTTGCCCCGGGTTTTCCGCCCGCAGCCCGACGCCGCCGAAGGCCTCCGCCAGCTTGACGAAATCCGGCAGCGCTTCGGAATAGGTTTCCGAATAGCGCCCGCCATGCAGCAGTTCCTGCCATTGCCGGACCATGCCCATGTATTCGTTGTTAAGGATGAATATCTTGATCGGCAGCCGGTACTGTATCGCCGTCGCCAGTTCCTGGATGTTCATCATCGTCGACGCCTCGCCGGCGATATCGACGACCAGCGCATCGGGATGCGCCAGTTGCACGCCGACCGCCGCCGGCAGGCCGTATCCCATCGTGCCCAGCCCGCCGGAGGTCATCCAGTGGTTCGGTTTCTCGAAATGGAAATGCTGCGCGGCCCACATCTGGTGCTGGCCGACTTCGGTCGTGATGAAGGTTTCGCGGTCCAGCTTCTGCGTTGCCTGGTACAGCCGTTCGATGGCGTATTGCGGCTTGATGACCTTGTCGGAATGCTCGTAGCTCAGAGACTTGATCGACCGCCAGCCGTTGATCGTATCCCACCAGGTATCCAGGGCCTTGCCGTCGGCGTGGTGGTTCCTGGCCTGCCAGATCGCGAGCATGTCTTCCAGCACCGAAGCGACATCGCCGATGATCGGCACATCGACCGCCACATTCTTGTTGATGGAGGACGGGTCGATATCGATGTGGATGATCTTCGCGTCCGGCGCGAAGGCGTCCAGTCGCCCGGTGACCCGGTCGTCGAAGCGCGCGCCGACGCAGATCATCACGTCGCAGCCATGCATCGCCATATTGGCTTCGTAGGTGCCGTGCATCCCCAGCATGCCGAGGAACTGCCTGTCCTTGCTCGGAAAGGCGCCGAGGCCCATCAGCGTCAGGGTGCACGGAAAGCCTGTGGTGCGGACGAATTTGGTCAGCAGTTCGCTGGCGCGCGGGCCGGAATTGATGACCCCGCCGCCGGCATATATGATCGGCTTTTTCGCTCCGGCCAACAATGCCGCCGCCTTCTCAATGGCCTGCGGCGCACCCTTGATCTGCGGCCTGTAGGTCCGGTGCTCGACCTTTTCGGGCAACTCGTAATTGCCTTCGGCGAACTGGATGTCCTTCGGCAGGTCGATAACGACCGGCCCGGGACGCCCGGTTGACGCCACGTGGAAGGCCTCGTGCATGATGCTGCCCAGCCTGTCGACGTCCTTCACCAGGTAATTATGCTTGGTGCAGGGACGGGTGATGCCGGTGGTGTCGCATTCCTGGAAGGCGTCATTGCCGATAAGGTGCGTTGGCACCTGGCCGGTCAGGCACAGGATCGGGATCGAATCCATCAGCGCGTCGGTCAACCCGGTCACCGCGTTGGTCGCGCCCGGGCCGGACGTCACCAGCACGACGCCGACCTTGCCGGTCGAACGGGCATAGCCTTCCGCCGCATGGACGGCGCCGCCTTCCTGGCGAACGAGAATGTGACGGATGCGGTTCTGCTGGAAAAGCGCGTCATAAATCGGCAGCACGGCACCGCCGGGATAACCGAATACGACTTCGACACCCAGGTCCACCAGGGACTTGATGACGATTTCCGCTCCGGTCATTTTTTCGCTAGCCATGATCCTCTCCATCGATTTCGAAACACGGCGCAATGTCGTCTCGCGACAGACATCGCGCTGCCCCGGTCGCACGAACCGGCAGCGTTTCGGTCGCCGTTCTCTCTGCTATGTCATTTTTCCGGACCCTATGACCGGAAAGGCGGCGAACATAGGAGTTCATGTTGCGGGGGTCAATAGGTTTTGGCGAATAAATGAAAAGATTTTATCGCTTAATTTTTCCGAATATTTCGTTGGAAACGATACTTCAGCAATAATCTGATTGGCGAACCAAGTTGATTGCCGTTTTGCGTAGCGTCGGGTTGCCTGCTGCGCAGCGGCAATCGCTTCGTCGAGCGTAATCTCGCCGGCAAGGTGGCGCAGGAAGTCCGGTACGCCGAGCGCCTTCATTGCGGGCAGCGCCGGGTCGATCTCCGACCGGCGCAGCGCCGCGACCTCGGCCAGGACGCCTTCGGCTATCATGGCTTCCAGCCGCGCGTCGCATGCCGCGTATAATTCGGCGCGGGGCGGCTGCAGCAGGATCGTCGCAAACCGCAGCTCCGGCGGCGGGCCCGCCGCCGGGATTGCCTGCCACTCGGATAGCGGCCGACCCGTCGCTTCATATACCTCCAGCGCCCGGGTGATGCGCTGGCTGTCACCGCGCGACAGCCTGGCCGCGGTGACCGGATCGACCGCTTCGAGTGCGGCAAATGAGGACCGCAGCCCATCCCGTGCGAACCGCCCCCTTATGGATTTGCGGACCGGATCGGGGATTTCCGGTATGGGGGACAGTCCGCCGGTCAGCGCGCGCAGATACAGCCCCGTGCCGCCGCAGATGACGGGCAGCCTGCCTGCATTGTGGGCCGATGTGATTTCTGCGACCGCCATGTCGCGCCATCGCGCCGCCGAACAGGTGTCGCGCACCGACAGCACGCCGTACAGCCGGTGTGGCACGCGGGCCTCGGCTTTGGGGTCAGGTCGCGCCGTGAGAATCCGCAATTCCCGGTAGACCTGCATGCTGTCGGCATTGATGACGACGCCGTCGAATTCCCGTGCGACCGCCAGCGCCAGCGCCGATTTTCCACTCGCGGTGGGTCCGGCGACGATCAGAACAGGCGCCTCTCCACGGGACGTCATGCGGGTACCCCTGTCTTTCCGTTCAGGCGTGTTGCAGCTGGAGTGTGCATCTCTCGGGTGTTCCCAAGGCAATCAATCGGCACTTAACCAATGTGTCGGAAAAATTTACACATTGAGACACAACACACAAAGCTCCCTAAGTAGTTGAATTATAGGCAACGATAGTTCCGCATTATAGCATTATGAATGTGGTTGCCCGCCTCAGTGACGGAATTTCTTACAGATTTGCCCGCTCTTAAAAACGGGATACTTAAAATAATTGATTAAAATCAATGAATTGAGATTATGGCCTATGAATTGCTTGTATTGTTGAAATCGCAAGGCCGAAGCTTGGGAGCACCCGGTTTTTGGCAACATTTCAACCAATAATAGGAATGTAATAATGCATAAGGCAATAACAGGAATGCTTACAGCCGTCGGGATCGTGTTCGCGGCCGGGTCGGCACAGGCTGTGGTTTCATTCGACGACGATGTAACCAGTAACGCGATCTTCGGTAGCGGAAACGATAATGGCTCGTTTACGGTCGATCAGGACAACGGCATTGAACTCGGTCTGCGCGGCAAGCTGCGCTTCAACGAGAGCAACCTGCCGGAAAATACGTTTAACAGCAACGGCGACGGCACTTACACGTTCTTCGCCGGCACACCGCCGACGGGTTTCGGCTTCGCGCCGAATGCGCCGACGACGCCGGTCTGGAACTTCGAGTGGTCGATCAATTCCAATTTCGACTCATCGGGTGACGCTCTCGACCAGTTTTTCTATCGTTTAAGCCTCGATTTCGATCCTTCCGCAGGAACGAATTTTCTGTCATTCGATCCGATAAACGTGATCTTTGCCGATCATTCCATTGGTACCAACGCAACGGCTGCCGGTGCGGGTACGGAAGCGGCGGATGCCACGGAATATGCCGGCCTGATCGCCAACAACAACCTGGCGCAGAATTCCTGGAACATGGAATTCTTCAATGACTTCCCGTTCGATACCTTCGACCCGAATGCGCTTGGCACGTATACGTTTCTGCTCGAGGCTTTTGACGGCGATCCGGACGATCAACAGTCACCGCCGAATCTGTTGGCCAGTACGGAAATCGATATTATTGTTACCTCCGTTCCGGAACCGGGCACATTGTCGCTGCTCGGGCTGGGTCTGATCGGTCTCGGTATCGCCGCACGGCGTCGCCGCAAGGACTGATCCACGGACATAATACGGACGGAAATGTTCGCAATCATAGACGCTGCTGCCCGCACCCGCTGGCAGCGGCGTTTCTGTGTTCAGCGTCTGCTGTCTTTCGGGCCGGCCCGCTCTTGTCCGCGATGCCGCATTCTGTTCCAGTAACGGTTGGTGTGCCTGCGGGCGCATCGCTATCCAAGGGGGAAGACCACAATGACAGAAGCCAGCCTCGAAGACCTCGTATCCTATCAGTGCGAGGACCAGATCGCGACCATCACGCTGCACCGGCCGGAGAAGCTCAACGCCTTCAATGACGAACTCGTCAGGGCGCTGGACCTGCGCCTGAAGCAGTTCGATTCCGACCCGGACGCCAATGTCGCGATCATTTGCGGCGAAGGGCGGGCCTTTTCCAGCGGCGCCGATGTGCAGCAGCGCCAGCTGCGTAGTAGGGAGGAATTCCAGAAACTCGGCGGACCGCAGGGCCATGGCGCCAGCTCCCATGACCTGCTGGTCAAATCGGTCAACTGGAAACCGGTGATCGCGGCGCCGCATGGCTATGTGCTGGGGCTGGCGGTGGGGATTGTCTTCGAATGCGACCTGGTTGTCGCCGAGGAAGGCACGAAGTTCCAGATCACCGAAACCTCGCGCGGACTTGGGGCGGCGAAATACTGGGGGCTGCTCGATTTCCGCGGCGCCGCGGCCTTCGGGACGGAAATGGCGCTGACAGGGCGGTTTTTTGCCGCAGAGGAAGCGAAGGAAGCCGGGCTGATCAACCGTATTGCGCCGAAGGGAACCTATCTGGACGTCGCGCGGGAACTGGCGCAGGACGTTAATAAAAACCCGCCGCTCAGCGTGCGGGCGACGGTGCGGGCGCGGCGCTGGTACATGCACCGGCGCAGCGAGGAAATGCTGCATATGAGTGCGCCGCTGAAGCTCTATCTCAGCGAGGATTTTCAGGAGGCCGCCAGGGCCTTCGCCGAAAAACGCCCGGCGGGTCCGTTCAAGGGGCGCTGATCCTGCGTTTTTCCGCGTCCGTCCCGGGTGCCGAAGTCGTTTCCGGCAGCCGGGTGACGTATCTCAGTCCAGACCCAGGCAGTTGGCGTAATAGGTTACCGTCGCGGGCCAGTCGGAGAACACGCCTTTTATGCCCACGTCCTGCGCCAGCACATGGATCAGTTCGAACGTGGCGCCGTCGGACTTCACGGCTTCCCGGATCGACTGGTAATACCAGCCGCCCCCGCTTCCCAGCGGTCCGGACCGCTCCAGTGTCCAGGTGACGATGTTGAGCCCGGCGGCCCTGGCTTTCCTTGCATAGGGGGAGGGAACAATCCTTCCGTCTTCAAGGGTGACCAGCATCCAGATCGGCGGGCCGATGTAATTGACGCCCATCTGTTTCAGGGCCGTCATGGACGGATCGAAGGTTTCAGGCTTCATCGGGTCGAAACCCGCGGCGGTATCGTACCGGTTGTCCAGATAGACCGCCTGCCTGCCGAACTCGGGTTCGTTGCGGATCCAGTACAGCACGTCATCCAGATTGAAAGATTGCGGCCATACATCTTCGGGCGGCACCCCGGCTTCCTTGTATTCGTCGATCATCTTCTGGGCGTAGTCTTCCTGCGTAAAGCCGTCAAAAGGCATCTTCACCGCAGGCGCTTTCAGTTCCGGTGTGAATTTCGCGCCAAGCGACCGGATCAGCCGGATCGACTCCGCGTGGGTCAGCAGCGTGCCGGCACTGGATGCGTAAAGATCGGTACGCCAGTTTGCCGTACCGTTCATGTAATCATGGACATCGGTCGCCTGTCTGTTGGCGGCATCCATCTTGCCTGTCAGCGTGCGGAACTCCGCCAGCGTGATGTCGCTGGTCCGGCACTCCGCGGCTGCAGGCATGCCGAAAAAAGAGGCGGCGAAGGGTTTCGTGCATTTCTGCGCCAGTGGCGTCGCCAGGATATTCGTCGTGGCGTGAAGGTCGTTCTGCGCGTGGCGGCAGACGAGTTCCCGGTCCTTCGTGAAGGTAACGTCGCATTCGAGTATGCCCGCACCCATCCGCGCGGCCGCCCTGTGGGATTCCACGGTGTGTTCGGGAAACATCAGGGGCGCACCCCGGTGTCCGATGGAAAAGAGTTTCCGCTCGAAACGCCTGTCCGCGCAGGCCAGCAGCCTGTTTTTCAGGGCGCCGTCCGGCATCCGGTCGATCAGGAAATAGGGTCGCGGGCCAAGTTCGATTTCGGCGGCTGTCGCGCCGGTCGCGCCCGGCGTCAGAATGGCAAGCGTGGCGGCAATGAATATGGCTCTCAGCATGACGGGCATCCGATTTTCCCTGTTCACGTTACTTTGCGCGACCGCGAAGCGTAAAGACGGGCAATGATGCTTTATTATTGCTGTGTGACGGCTGGTTTACGCCGGTTGACCGGCGGCGGCTTTTCCGGTCAGTCCCGGATCACATGCGGCAGGAAGCGCGAGCTGTCCCTGGTTATCGGCGAATCGTCTTCCCGGATGCCGATTCCGCAGGGCTGGCTGGCGACCAGCCATGACCCGATGACGGTATGATTTCCCTCGAAAACCGGGAGCGGATGCAGGGCCTGCACAATGAATCCCTCGTCGCCATAGGGTCCGTCGACGGTCAATGTTTCCGTGCCGGGCCGGACCATTTCGATATTGCCGCCCTCGCGGGAAAACAACGGCTTGCGCACATAGCCGCCTTCCAGACTGCCGGCGCGCGGATCGTCCGCGAAAAAGGCGGGCAGCAGGTTCGGATGTCCTTCGAACATCTCCCACAACAGCGGCAGCAGGCCCTTGTTCGCCAGGATTGCCTTCCAGGCCGGTTCGATGAAGGTGACGCCGCTGCCGGGGACGGATTGGCCGAAATCCTCGGTCATGATCCATTCCCACGGGTACAGCTTGAACAGGGTGGCGATGCCCATGTCGTCCAGGTCCGTGAAATGGCCGGCGGCGTCGATGCCGATGTCTTCCATGTGCAGGAACGCCGTTTCCAGCCCCGCCTGCATCGCGCATTCCTCGATATAGCGGACGGTGCCTTCGTCTTCGGGGGTGTCCCTGCAGGACGCCAGATGCAGACGCCCTTCGATACCGAAATTGCTGAAGGCCTCGATCAGGCGTTCGTGGATGGAATTGTACTGGTCGCACCCGGTGGGGACGATATCGCGCGCCATGGCCTGTTCCAGCCAGAGCCACTGAAAGGCGGCGCTTTCATACAGGGAGGTCGGCGTGTCGGCGTTGTATTCCAGAAGTTTCGCCGGTCCGTTGCCGCCATAGGACAGGTCCAGCCGTCCATACAGGTTGCGTTCCCGGTTCAGCCAGCTGTTGCGGACATAGTCCCGGAAACCCTCGGGAATCGCCAGCTTCGCCATGATCTCTTCGCTTGCGATGGCGCGCTCGACCACCTGGAAGCACATCTTTTCGATTTCCCCGCTGGGGTCTTCGATATCGTCTTCGATCTGTTTCAGGCTGAACCGGTAGCAGGCGGTTTCGTCCCAGTAGGCGGCGCCGTACATGGTGTGGAAACTGAAGCCGAGGGCCTCGGCCTGCGACTTCCAGTCGTCCCGTTCCGTAATGGATATCCGCTGCATGGAAAAGGCCGTCAGCCGCCGAAGCTGCGGGACCCTCCCGTGAACGCGCGGGCGGACGCGCCGAAACCGTTGCGGCGGATCGTGGTGGTCTTCGTGGTCGGCGCCTTGGCCACCTGCGCCGGTACCTGAGTGAGGCCGGTCTTCCCGGCAACCTTCTGGTTGTCGCCCGTGCGGAAGCTGCCGCGGTCGTCGTTCGACCGGTACAGCGGCTGTGTGGCGACACGCGAGTTGTTGGCCAACATGCTGCCCATCATGTAGCCCATCATCAGCGGCATGAAGACGGACCCGCCATCCTGCGTCGTCTGCGGGGCGATCTCGCATTGCGCCGCGCCGAAATCCGCCTCGCAATCGGCGGCGGATGTGTATTTGGGCGCCACGCGGATATGCTCCGCCGCCGCCTGTTTGAAATTGGCCTCGCAGGTCTCGCGGTCGAACCCGGCCTCGTTCTGGCATTGCTCGACACTTTCGAAAACCGCCACGTTTTCCGGATTGTCGCAGGCTGCCAGACTCAGGGCGCTTGCGCCCATCAGGGCCAGCTTCAGGGATCTCGATCGTTTCATGGCGTTCTGCTCCGGCGATAGGTCGTGTCGGAATGATGCCGGAAGTGTATGTCTCCCGTGCATCGCTTTCCAGACCTTTTACCGGCAAGGCGTGTGATGTACGATGTCCCCGCAAGTCACCATACGTAACCAGAAGGGGAAACCATGCCGATGATAGCGGAAGGGGCAAAGGCGCCTGCCTTTACCATGACCAACCAGGACGGAGCCGCAGTATCGCTGGACAAATTTGCCGGCAAATACGTGCTTCTGTGGTGGTATCCAAAAGCCGACACACCCGGCTGAACTGTTGAAGGCAACGGGTTCCGTGATCGAATCCAGGAATTCAACGACTGCAATGCCGTCATTCTGGGCGTCAGCTTCGATTCACCGGACGCGAACCGCGCGTTCCGGGAAAAGTTCGACTTTCCATACGACCTGTTGAGCGACACCGGGAAATCCGCCTCCGTCGCCTATGGCGCGGCGGCCGGAACCGACGCCGAAAAGGCGACCCGGGTGTCGGTGCTGATCGGACCGGACGGGAACATTGTTAAAGCATACGCCAAGGTAACACCGGCCGAACATCCCGATCAGGTCATGGCGGATATAAAAAGTCTCGGCTGAGTCGCCGGGGTTGCGGGCCGGACAGATAAACGGTCCGCAATCCCGGGGCAGCTAAATTCTCACGGGGGTCAATACATGATTTACGAATTGCGGGTCTATCACTGCATTTCCGGCCGGTTGCCGGCGCTGTTGAAGCGTTTCGACACGATCACGTTGAAAATCTGGGAACGGCACGGCATCAAGCAGGCCGGTTTCTGGACCGTGCTGGTCGGCGATTCCAACCAGGACCTTTATTACATGCTGGAATGGGAATCGCTGGCGGATCGCGAAAAGAAATGGAACGCCTTTCAGGCCGATCCGGAATGGCACACAAAACGCGCGGAAACGGAAAAGGACGGCGCCATCGTGGCCAGCGTGTCCAATTCGTTCCTGCAGCCGACGGCGTTCTCGTCGGTCAAATAGCGTGCTGGACAGGGGCTTTTTCGGGCGGCACGCCCGGCGATCCCGCGCGACATGTTGATTTTCGGGCGTATTGGTTGGTAGTGTTCGGCCAGCCATAACTTCGTTCACAAGTTTCATTCAGCCTGTTCAGGAGGGCTCGATCATGTTGCGAAAAGGCAGTCCAGTTATCGAAGCCGGTGCGGTGACCTTTACGGTCGAACAACAGCAGTGGGATGGCAATATTCACAGCCACCCCGATCAGGGCGTGATTCTCACGGTGCGCGGCGAAGTCGACGGCGCGGACACCGCGTTGCTGCAGTTCAACTGTTTCGATGTGGAGCACAGTTATATCTATGCACCGGAAGGCAGGGCGAAAAAATGCTGGATCGATCCGATCACGGATGGCAACGCGATCGGCTGGAGCATCCGGACATTGCGCAAGAACCTCAAGGCCATGCTGGCGGCGGCCGGTTTCGAACCCGTTGGCAAGAAGGTCGACATGAAGCTGGTCGGCAGGAAGCTGGATGAGGTCGATGCCGCGGCCCGCGACCAGTTTTTCAACAAGCGCGGAACCGTGAAACACAATCGCGGCACCGACATTTTCGAAGCGGGCAATATCCGTTTCGGGCTCGAATTGCGCACGCTTGGCGACGATGGCGGGCTGGCGATCCACGTGTTGTCGGACGTGGTCGGCAAACCGAGCGACCCCTTCGCGGAGGAAACCGAAATGCTCGCCTTCGACTGTTTCAGGAACGCGCCGCATTATCATTACGGCCCGCGCAACAAGAACCACCGGATCTACTGGGACAAGACGCTGGTTCCCGATCAGCTGGAATGGACGCTGGATGTCCTGAAGGCGCGCAAGTTGCGGCAGATGATTTCCCAGGCCGGCTATCCCGGCGTTGCCGCCGATCTGGACGAGGAAATCATCGCCTCCGTGCTGCCCGCGCTGGAAGCCCGGGCGCGCGAGATGCAGCCGAAGGCGAAGAACGTCACAAAGCTGAAGCCAAAGGCAAAGGCCAGGGCGAAGTCGAAGGCGAAGCAGAAGCTTAAAAAGGCCGCCTGACCGCCCCGCTTACGGCGACAGGGAATACCTGGCGGTCTGGCTTCCTGTGTTCAGCAGGGGACCAGGCCGCCATCGACGTTATAGGCTTGGGCGGTAATATTCCGCGCGCCGGGCGAGGCCAGAAAAACCGCCATCGCGGCAATGTCCGCAGGTTCGTTGGCGCGTCCGATCGGGATCGTTTTCAGTGCATTCTGCCGCGCTTCCGCCACGGATACGCCCTGCTCCTTCGCCTTGATTTCGGCGATGGCGTCACCCATCGGCGTGTTGGTCACGCCGGGGCAGATCGCGTTGATATTGATATTGTAGCGGCCGAGCTGTTGCGCCGCCGTCTTGGTCAACGAGATCACGGCGCCCTTGCTGGCGGCGTAGGCGGCGTTGGATGTGTTGAGATAACCGCGCCCGGCGATTGACGCGATATTGATGATGCGGCCGCCGCCCTGTTCGATCATCACGCGCGCCGCGCCTTGCAGGCAGAAAAACACCCCCCGCGCATTCACCGTGTGGATGCGGTCCCAGTCGTCCTCCGTCAGGTCCATGATATAGGCGCGGCGCGTAACACCGGCATTGTTGACGATGACGTCCAGCCTGCCGAATTCCGCGACGGTCGTTGCGATCATCGCGTTGATCGACGCGACTTCGCGGACATCAACCGCCACCGGCAGGGTTTTGACCTGATAACCGGCGGCTTTTTCGGCGATGCGCCGGGCCGCGTCGAAATCGATATCGGCCGCGACGATGGTTGCGCCGGCTTCGGCCATGGCTTCGGCGATCGCCGCGCCGATGCCGTTACCCGATCCGGTGATCAGCGCCACCTTGTCTTTCAGAATCATGTTCCCCTCCCGGAAACGTTCTGTCGCACTGTAGCGACCGGTCCGGGTTTCCGTCCAGCGGCGGGCAGGACCCTATAGCACATCAGTTTTGAACGGAACCGCGACAGGTTCCGTTCAAAACTGTGAATCCGATCTAATGTTCCGGCGTTTCTGCCGGCACGGTTGCCTGCATGGCGGGCCGCTGCGAGAACCCTTCATACCATTGCGCCAGACGGGGACGGTCGGGACGGAAATCGTCCAGCCAGTCGCGCCAGTCCTGATAGCCGCAGGCGATGCCGGCGGTGATCTGCGCGAGGTCCAGCGGACCATCCAGCGCCGCCGCGCGCAATTCCAGATGATCGAAACAACGGGTTATCCGGTCGCGCTGCTTGGCGAGGAATCCCTGCGACACGCCGGCGGTCGGCCGCAGCAACTCCGCCCGCATGGCGACCTGCGCTTCCAGGATGCCGTCGGCGACAGCATAGAGCGACCACATGCGCCACTGGTCCGGGCCTTCGGGAATGATGCCGGCTGTGGGGTTGAGACTGTTCAGGTGCAGGCAGATCAGCGTCGAATCGCCCAGCGGCACGCCGTCATCGGTCACCAGCGTCGGGATGCGCGCCACCGGGTTCGCCGCCGCCAGGCCTTCGGTAAACGGGACGGTGGCGTAGCCCCAGTCCAGCGGCCAGGCGGTGGGCGCGATGTCGATACGATCCCACAGTCCCAGTTCGCGCGCGGTGACACAGACCTTGCGGGTGAACGGCGACGCCGGCGTCCAGAACAGTTTCATGCGGATGGTTCCACAGCGTTACCTGCACAATGTCGTAAAGCCAGGATTCCGAGGGCCGGGTGCGGGATGCAACCTGCCCGGCCAGCACGGCCTGTACGTCCGGTCTGGTGATCCGCAACCATTACAATGAAACCGGTTAATGGGCGCAAGGGACGAATGAAGGCGGGTCATCGGCCATAGTGTGGACAGTGGTCGGCAGCCAGCAACTCTGGGGCGATTCCTGGCCGACGGAGCGGCCGGAGTACGTTCTGCCATGAGAGGCGGCTGTATACGGCGCGCTCGAAAACAATGCACTGACAATCATCTAGGCGGCCTCCCCGACGGATGCGACAGTTTCGTTTG
>JBBDQU010000055.1 GCA_040905865.1 Alphaproteobacteria bacterium | reverse complement strand
ATAAGAATCCTGTTCGTCCCTCAGCGCATTAACAATTTATGATTCAGCCCTGCCGACTTCGCGCTTCGGCCTTGATTGTTTCGCCGAATTAGACTATATTCCTATTTTGTGCATTATCCAGCGCGCCGCGCCGGCGTCGCGAAAAGGCGGATGCGTGGTGACACGCTGTGCCCGGGCAATGGTTTTCCCCCGAGGGGAATGATAACAAATGTTAACCGATGTATATCGCAGTGAAATATTTTCGCTTGATGACGCCCCCTTCAGCCTGAGCAGCTTGACCATGCAGACAAGATTGTGAGGGTGAAGCGGTCGTTCATGTACCGCGGCGGAGGCATCATTCATCAGTTGGAAAGCCTGCCGGACCTATGGCACGAACGCTATCTCGAAGCCGTTTAGCTGCTTAACTTCAAATTACTGTAATGGGAAGGACGCCCCCACCAGCTTCCAAAGCGACAGTCGAGAGCGGGAAATGTCAACAAATGTTAATCGATGTATATCGAAACATAATATTTTCGCCCGGTAGCCGCCCCGGCCAGGCCGCCGCCGCCGGTATCGTGAAATGCCAAATAAAAGCCAATGAAAATACATATTCCGCCACCCGCCGTTTTATGCGGCAACGGCAACGCCCCGGGCCGGTACGCAAGCCTTGACACCGCTTTGCAAAACGGGCGTAACCTTGCCCGGGCATGACGGATACAAGGGCACAGGGAGGAACACGCGATGACATTCGGGAAACTGGCCACGGGGCTGGCGGCGGCGCTGGCGCTGGCGGCTTTGCCGGCACAGGCGGCATCGGTGAAGATCGGCTTCGTGACCACGCTGACCACCCCCGCCGGCGTGATCGGCAAGGACATGCAGGACGCGTTCAATCTGGCGCTGGAGGATATCGGCGGCCGGATGGGCGGGCTGGATGTCGAGGTCATCTATGAAGACGACGGCTTCAAGCCGGAAATCGGCAAGCAGAAGACCGACAAGCTGGTGCAGAAGGACAATGTCGATTTCGTCGCCGGATATATCTGGTCCAACGTGCTGCTGGCCTCGCAGAAATCGGTGCTGGACGCGGGCAAGTTCCTGATCAGCGCCAATGCCGGCCCCTCGCAGCTGGCGGGCAAGCAGTGCCACGAGAACTTCTTCGCCACCTCCTGGCAGAACGACCAGACGCCGATGGCGATGGGCGAGGTACTGAACCAGCGCGGGGTCAAGTCGCTCTATGTCATCGCGCCGAACTACGCGGCGGGCAAGAACATGGTCGCGGGCGTCGAGCGCAGCTTCAGGGGCGAGATCGTCGGCAAGGACCTGACAAAATGGCCAGGGCAGCTCGATTTCTCCGCCGAACTCGCCAAGGCCCGGGCATCGAAGGCGGATGGCGTCTTCATCTTCTATCCGGGCAAGGCCGGCGGCGCCTTCATGAAACAGTACCAGCAGGCCGGGCTGAACGGGCAGATCCCGCTCTATTCCGTCTTCACGGTGGATTCGCTGAGCCTGCCGCTGTTCCAGGAGGGCAAGCTGGAAGGCGTCATGGGCAGCTTCATGACCCAGTTCTGGGCGCCGGACCTGGACGTGCCGCAGAACAGGAAGTTCGTCGAAGGCTTCCGCAAGAAATACGGCCGCTACCCGTCCTTCTACGCGGCGCAGAGCTATGACGCGATGTTCCTGATCAAGAGCGCGGTGGACGCGGTCAACGGCGACCTGACCGACGCGGACGGCATGCGCGCCGCCATGGAGAAGGCGGATTTTCCATCCGTGCGCGGCCCGTTCAAATTCGGCAACAACCACTTCCCGATCCAGAATTTCTACCTGCGCGAAGTGGTGGCGGATGCCGATGGCAACTGGACGACCGCGACGCGCGGCGTGGTGTACAGGGATCATCAGGATCCCTACGCCAAAGACTGCAAGATGTAGGATGACGGACCTTCCGCTCCGTCACCGGGACGGAAGGCCGATTTTGCGATGACCTGGACCCTGTTGCTGGAGCAGTTCCTGAACGGCTTTCAGCTCGGCGTTGTGCTGTTCCTGATGGCCGCCGGGCTGACGCTGGTGTTCGGGATCATGGACATGGTCAACCTGGCGCATGGCTCGCTCTACATGATCGGCGCGCTGCTCTGCGCCACCTTCACGGACTGGACCGGGTCCTTCATCCTCGGCGTGCTGCTGGCGCTGCCGGCGGTGCTGGCCGTGGGGATTGCCGTGGAAGTGGTGGCGCTGCGCACCCTGTACCGGCGCGACCACCTGGACCAGGTGCTGGCGACATTCGGGCTGATCCTGTTCTTCAACGAGCTTTGCCGCATCATCTGGGGGCCGGAAGGCATGGCCATCCCCCTGCCCGGCTGGCTCGACGGCAGCATCGAAATCCTGCCCGGCATGCCCTATCCGACCTACCGGCTTCTGGTCATCGCGGTCGGGCTGGCGGTGGCGGCGGCGCTGTACTGGCTGGTGGTGAGGACCCGCACCGGCATGCTGATCCGCGCCGGCGCGTCGAACCGGACCATGGTCGGCGCGCTGGGCGTCAATATCGGGCTGCTGTTCACGCTGATCTTCGGGCTGGGCGCGGCGCTGGCCGGGCTGGCCGGGATGATGGCCGCGCCCATCGTGCAGGCCAATATCGGCATGGGCGAAAGCATCCTGATCCCGGCCTTCGTGGTCATCGTGGTCGGCGGCATCGGGTCGATCCGCGGCGCCTTCATCGCGGCGCTGCTCGTCGGGCTGATCGACACGATGGGCCGCTCGTTCCTCGACCTGCTGCTCGGCACGGTGATGTCCGTCACCGCGGCGGAGACGGCGGCGCCGGCGCTGTCCGCCATGGCGATCTATATCCTGATGGCAGTGGTCCTGTTCTTCCGCCCGCAGGGGCTGTTCCCGCCGCAGGGACGCCGCTGATGGGCCTGAACCGGCGGACAATCGTAACCGTCCTGGTGCTGCTGGGCCTGGCCCTGCTGCCGCTGCTGCTGGGCGGCGCGCCGTTCTATATCGGCGTCGTGGCGCGGGCGATGATCCTCGCCATCGCCGCGATCAGCCTGAACCTGATCCTCGGCTACGGCAACATGTTCAGCTTCGGCCATGCGGTCTATATCGGCATCGGCGCCTATGCGGTCGGCATCTGCGCCTATTACGATATCTTCGACGGGTTTATCCAGTGGCCCATCGGGCTCGCGGTCTCGGCGGCGGTCGCGCTGGTGTTCGGCGCGATAGCGCTGCGCACGAAGGGGGTCTATTTCATCATGATCACGATGGCGCTGGCGCAGATGATGTATTTCCTGGGCCTCAGCCTGGACGAATACGGCGCGGATGACGGGCTGGTCATCTACACCCGCAGCGAATTCGCCGGGCTGATCGACCTGGAGGACCACATCACCCTGTATTACGTGTGCTTCGGCTTCCTTCTGCTGATCGTGCTGGGCATGGCGCGGCTGGTCAATTCGCGCTTCGGCCTGGTGATCCGCGCGACCAGGTTCAACGAGGCGCGCATGCGGGCGCTGGGCTTTCCGGTCGACCGCTACAAGCTGACCGCCTTCGTCATCGCCGGTACGGTCTGCGGGCTGGCGGGGCTGCTGCTCGGCAATTTCACCAATTTCGTCAACCCGGACATGATGCACTGGACGCGCTCGGGCGAATTGATCTTCATGGTCGTGCTGGGCGGCATGGGGTCGGTCTTCGGCCCGGTCTTCGGCGCCATCGCCTTCCTGCTGCTGGAGGAATTCCTGTCCGACTGGACGGAGCACTGGCAGATCGTCTTCGGCCCGTTCCTGATCCTGGTCGTGCTGTTCGCGCGCGGCGGGATCGACGGGCTGCTGGGACGGAGGAACCCGTCCGATGACTGAGCCGCTGCTGAGGGTCGACTCGCTGGTCAAGCGCTTTGGCGGGCTGATCGCGACGGACCACCTGTCGCTCGATATCCTGCCCGGCGAGGTGCATGCCGTCATCGGCCCGAACGGCGCGGGCAAGACCACCTTCATCGCGCAACTGGCCGGCGAGTTGCGCCCCGATTCCGGCACGATCCATTTCGACGGCCGCAACATTACCCGGCTGGATGCGGCGCAGCGGTCCCGGCGCGGGCTGGCGCGGTCGTTCCAGATCACCAGCATCTTTTCCGGCCTTACGGTGGAGGACAATGTCGCGCTTGCGGTGCAGGCGCATGCCGGGCACAGCTTTCGCTTCTGGCGCGACGCGCGCGTCGACCCGGCGCTGCGCGACCCCGCCGCGGCAATGCTGCGGCGCGTCGGCCTCGGCAACCGCCGCGACGGGCTGGCCGGCAACCTGGCGCATGGCGAACAGCGGCAACTGGAACTGGCCATGGCGCTGGCGACCGAACCGTCGCTGCTGCTGCTCGACGAACCCGCCGCCGGCATGGGCGTCGACGAAACCGAGCGCATGGTCGCCCTGCTGCGGGCATTGAAGGGAACGGTCGCGATCCTGCTGGTCGAACACGATATGGACACGGTGTTCGCGTTGGCCGACCGGATTTCCGTGCTGGTCAACGGATCCTGCATCGCGACCGGGACGCCGGACGCGATCCGCCGCGACGCCGATGTCCGCCGCGCCTATCTGGGCGAGGATTCCTGATGCTGGAAGTTGCGGGCATCACGACGTTTTACGGTGAAAGCCAGGTGCTGTTCGGCGTCAGCTTCGACGTGAAACCCGCCCAGGTCGTTACCCTGCTGGGCCGCAACGGGATGGGCAAGACGACGACCGTCAACGCGATAATGGGGCTGAAACCGCCGCGCGGCGGCAGCATCCGCTTTCGCAAGCTGGCGCTGCGGGGCCTGCCCAGCCACAGGATCGCCCGGCACGGCATCGCCCTTGTTCCGGAGGGCCGGCAGATTTTCCCGAACCTTTCGGCGCATGAAAACCTGGTGGCGACCGCCGCCAACCGGCGCAATGCCCAACGGCCATGGACAGCGGACCGGGTCTACGAAATGTTTCCAACGCTGGCGGCGCGCCGGGACAACAGGGGCGATTCGCTGTCCGGCGGCGAACAGCAGATGCTCGCCATCGGTCGCGCGCTGATGACCAACCCGGAACTGCTGATCCTGGACGAGGCGACCGAAGGCCTGGCGCCGATGGTCCGCGGCGAGATCTGGCGCTGCCTGGAAATGCTGAAATCCGAAGGGCTCGCAATCCTGCTGATCGACAAGAACCTGGACGCGCTGACCCGCATCGGCGACTGGCACTATATCATGGAAAAGGGCCGCATCGCCTGGTCCGGCGACAGCGCGGCGCTGATCTCCGGTCCGGATATCCGGGCGCGCTATCTCGGCGTATGAGCCGGCGGAAATCAGGTCACGCCGCCGCGCCGCAGGCCGACCGCGCCGCGCAAATCGGCGCCGGCAAGGTTCGCCTCGCGCAGGTCCGCCCCGTCCAGAAGCGCATCGGTCAGCACCGCGCGGGACAGATCGCTGCCTTTCAGGCTCGCATCGGTCAGGTCGGCGCCGGTGAAATTGGCGGCGACGAGATCCGCGCCGAGGAATCGCGCGCTGTTGAGGCGCGTGAACTGCAGATTGGTGGTCCATTCCCGGCCGATCGCGCCTTCCATCGGCACCGGCCCCAGGCGGGCGCCGGTCAGGTTCGCGCCGGTCAGGTTCGCGCGGGTCAATCCGGCGCCGCGCAGATCGGTGTAGCTGAGATTGGCGTCCCGCAGGTCGCAATAGCTGAGATCCGCCATGATCAGATGCGCCCGTTCGAAATGGCATCCCCGGAAATTGCTGTAGGACAGGTTCGCCATCGAAAGGTTGACGGAGGTGAAATCCTTTTCCGACAGGACGTAGCGCGACAGCACCGCGCGGGCGCCGATATCCCCCTTGCTGGTGACCCAGAGATGATGATTCTTCAGCGTCTGCGGCAGGTCGCCCTCCAGATCGTCGAGCGACTTTGGAAACGACGCATGGGAAATATCCGTCCTGGAAAAATCGACGCCGTCCAGAATGGCGCAGACAAGGTCCGCCCCGGTCAGGTTTGTCTGGTCCATTCGGGCGCCTGTCAGCACCGCGCCATGCAGCACGACATTGGTCAGGTTGGCTTCGCTGAGGTCGCAGTTTTCCATGTTGGCGCCCGTCAGGATCGAGGCGGTCATGTCCGCCCGCGCCAGGTTGACGCCGCTCATGTTTGCGTCGGTCAGATCGGTTTCGATGATCAGCGCATCGCCCATCTTCGCATGGGACAGGTCGGACCCGGTCAGGATCGCCGCCGCCAGGTCCGTCACCGACGGTTTCTGCCGGACCGCTTTCAGCTCGCCGTAACTGTCGCGGTTATACAGCCGGCCGGCCCGCAGGTCCGCCTCGATCAGGCTGGCATGGGCCAGATTGGTGCAGCGCATGCTGGATCCGCGCAGATCGACCAGGTCCAGGATCGCATTGGACAGGTCCGCATCGCGCAGGTCGACCGCGAACATGTTGGCGGAATGCAGGTTGGTCCCGATCATGCGGGCGCCCTTCAGCTCCGCGCCCGTGAAATCCGCGCCGCGCAGGTCCCGGCCGGAAAAATCCAGATAGGACAGGTTGGTCAGCTTCAGGCTGGCCCGTTTGCCGCTTCTGTCCTGTTTCAGGAAGCGGGCATGCAGCGCCATGATCTCGTCCAGCTCCTGCTGGGTCAGCCGCGTACGCTGAATGGCGCGCGGATCGCGCCGATACTGGTCCGAATAAACGTCGACGTCACGCGTGGTCAAGACCATGCTCCCAATTGCCACACCTCCACGCGGTGCGCAGCATCGGCCAGTATGGCCACGATTGGTTAACGTATACTGAACCTCGGGATCTAATCTTCGAGCAGGCGGTACAGCACCGGGCTGTAGTACTTGCCCCAGCCCTTTGCCTCGACCTCCTTCAGCTTGCGGTCGACGAGCCGCGCGGCCTCCGCGTCGACGCCGGTTTCGTCGATCAGGCGCAGCGTATAGCTCATATCCTTGATCGAATAGGTCACCGGAAACACGTCATCCGGATATTCCTCCTTCATCATGTACTGCATACCGTGCTTGCGCAGGGCGAAGCTGTCGGCGGAGCCGCGCGACAGGGTCGTGAACAAAACCTCCGGATCGACGCCGGACCGCTTGCCGATGGCCATCGCCTCGGCCAGCGCCTGGACGTTCATGACCAGCACCATGTTGTTCATCAGCTTGACCACCTGCCCGGTGCCGACCTCGCCGCAGCGGGTGACCTCCGTACCCATGGTATCAAGCACGGGCTTCACCCGTTCGAACACCGCCTCCGGGCCGCCGAACATGATGCTGAGCGTCCCGTCCTCTGCCGAGGACACCCCCTTGGCAACCGGTGCGTCCACGTAATCGACGCCTTTCTCGGCGAAGAGCGGCGCCAGTTCCCGCTCGATATCCGCCGTCGCCGTCGTCATGTCGACGACGATCTGGCCCTTGCGGGCATGTTCCAGGATACCGCCTTCCTGCAGGCAGATGGCGCGCACCTGCGGCTCACCCGGCAGGCACATCAGCACGATATCCGCCGCCTCCACGACGGCCGCGACGCTGGGCGCCGCTTCGACGCCCGCATTGTCCAGCGCCGCCACCTTGTCCATGTCCACGTCGAAGGCGATGACGGGGACGCCGATCCTGGTCGCAAGGTTGCGGCACATGCGCCCGCCCATGACGCCCGTGCCGATGAATCCGATTTTTTTGTAACCCGCCATGATCGACTCTCCCAGTGTGCAGTAATATCCTGCGCGCAATGCTGGTCGGTAACGTACCGATCCTCAAGCAAATTCTCCAAAATCAGGGAAATACGATGCCGCAGTCCCCCGAACCCTACGAAGTCTACGCCATCCGCTATGCGGAGCGCGACGCGATGCATAACGAACATATCCTGAACAAGGACCCCCATGACGGGCCCAGCCCCATGGATTACTTCGTCTGGGCGATCGTCGGCAATGGCCGCACCATCGTTGTCGATATCGGTTTCGAGGAAAAGGAAGCCACGGCGCGCGGCCGCAACCTGCTGCGCCGGCCGGCGGACGGGCTGAAACTCATCGGCATAGATTCGAAGGAGGTGGAAGACGTCGTTGTCACCCACCTGCATTACGACCATGCCGGCACGGTCAGCGACTTCCCAAAAGCAAAATTCCACCTGCAGGAGCGGGAGATGCATTTCGCCACCGGCAAGCATATGACCCACAAGGTTTTCAACGTCGCCTATGCGCTGGATTACGTTTTCGACATGATCCGCAACGTTTACGACAACCGGGTCGTCTTCGTCGACGGCACGAAGGAAATCGCGCCGGGCGTGACGCTGCATCATGTCGGCGGCCATACGGACGGGCTTCAGGTCGTCCGTGTCCCGACCAAACGCGGCTGGGTCGTGCTCGCCTCCGACGCATCCCACTACTACATGAACATGCGCACGGAGAACCCTTTCCCGCTGGTATTCAGCGTCGGCGACATGGTGCAGGGATACGAGACCCTGGAGGCTCTGGCCGATTCGCCGCGGCACATCGTGCCCGGCCACGATCCGCTGGTGATGCGGGAATACCCTGCCCCGTCGAAGGAAACGGAAGGCATCGTCGTGCGGCTGGACGTGCCGCCAAAGGACGTCTGAACGGCAATTTTCTTGAAGCGACCGCCGCAAGGCATTAATTGCAGCAGGGCAGAAGAAGCAGGCAACACGAAAGGCGCGCACTCATGGCCGAACATCGCAGCAGGGTCCTCATAATCGGCTCCGGCCCCGCCGGATACACCGCCGCCATCTACGCGGCGCGCGCCAGCCTGAAGCCGATGCTGGTCGCTGGCTTGCAGCCCGGCGGGCAGATGACCATCACCACCGACGTGGAGAACTATCCGGGCTTCGCCGATGTCATCCAGGGCCCCTGGCTGATGGAACAGATGCAGAAGCAGGCGGAGCATGTCGGCACGGTGATGGTCCAGGATATCATCTCCACGGTCGATTTCTCCAGGCGCCCCTTCACCTGCACCGGCGACAGCGGCGACACCTATGTCGCCGATTCGATCATCATCGCGACGGGCGCGCAGGCGCGCTGGCTGGGGCTGGAGTCGGAACAGAAATATATGGGCTTCGGCGTATCCGCCTGCGCCACCTGCGACGGCTTCTTCTTCCGCGGCCAGGAAATCGCCCTTGTCGGCGGCGGCAATACGGCGGTCGAGGAAGCGCTCTACCTGACCAACCACGCCAGCAAGGTGACGGTGATCCATCGCCGCGATTCCTTCCGCGCGGAAAAGATCATGCAGGACCGGCTGTTCGCCAACCCGAAGGTCGAGGTGATGTGGGATTCGACGCTGGAGGAAGTCCTGGGCGAGGGCAACCCCCCGGGCGTCAGCGGCGCCAGGGTACGCAACGTGAAAACCGGCGCGGTCACGGAACTGCCCGTCACCGGCATCTTCATCGCCATCGGCCACGATCCGGCGACGGCGGTGTTCAAGGGCCATGTGGACATGGACGACGAAAACTACATCCTCACGGCCCCCGACAGCACGGCGACGAACGTTCCCGGCGTCTTCGCGGCGGGCGACGTGGTCGACAAGGTCTACCGGCAGGCGGTCACAGCCGCCGGCATGGGCTGCATGGCCGCCCTGGACGTGGAGAAATTCCTCGCGGCCCATGAGGGCGCCGAGGCGGTGGCGGCGGAGTAGAAACGGGTCGAAATTTTCGGTCCACGCCCGATGTCCGGATCAACAGGTTATCTGTCTCGAGCAGGGTAAACACAAGAAAACTTCGATGTACACCGAAGCATAGACTGCAATCGGCGTGGTATCCAGCGGCATTGAATTTCAATAGCTGGATGATTGGCATGCACATCTTTTATGGATGGTGGATGGTCGCCGCTTGCATGGTCATTGCATTGATCGGAAATGCTCTCGGCCTTTTCGGTGCCGGGGTATATCTCCATGCCGTGGTTACGACGAACGGCTGGACGACAGGCCTCGTTTCAAGTGCAATTACCATTTTCTATGTTGTCAGTGCGCTTCTGCTGATACCCGTCGGTAGCGGCATCAAACATTTTGGTCCGCGTCCGGTCATTGCGATCGGCGGCATTTCCCTGGCACTCGGCGTTGTGGGAATTGGCCAGGCAACCTCGCTGTGGGAGGTATATCTATTCTTTTTTTGTATGGGAATAGGCTGGGCCGGCCTTTCCACCACCGCGGTTGCGACAACTCTTGCACCGTGGTTCGATAAACATCAGGGGCGCGCGACATCGACGGCCTCGCTTGGTGCAAGCATTGGCGGGATGACAGGTCCCCCGATACTGCTTTTCGGCATTGCGGAGATCGGGTTTCCATCTACAACAATCGTAGCCGGGCTTTTCGCAGCCGTTGTCTTGCTCTCACTCGTCAGTCCGGTGCTGCGTCATCGCCCGCAAGACATGGGACTTCTCCCGGACGGTGCACCTACGGACCGCTCCAAGACTACGGCCATCGCGCCGAACTGGACCTACATGACGGCTTTATGCACCCCTACCCTTCGCACTGTCGTTGCGGCCTTTGGCGTTGGAATGATGGTGCAGATTGGCTTCCTCACGCATCAGGTCACCATGTTGGCCTTGTCGGTAAGCCCCCTTGCCATCTCAATGACAGTATCGGCAACCGCCCTTGCTGCCCTCTTGGGCCGCCTCGCGCTTGCCCGGTTTGCCGATAGGATTGACGCCAGGGCGACGACAGCAGGCGTGTTACTGCTGGCTGCTGGTTCGCTTGGTGCAATGGGTCTCTTTCCCGACCCCTCAGTGCTGGTCATCACCAGCATCGTATTCGGATTTACAGTGGGTAACGTCACGACGCTGTCACCGATCATCGTACGGCGGGAATTCGGCGCCGCAGCGTTCGGCACGGTCTTCGGCATTGCATCATGCTGTATTCAACTCGCCGCAGCGCTGGGTCCCAGCCTTTTTGGCCTGTTGTATGACAGATTCAGCAGTTACGGGCCCGCCCTTTTAATTGCGGCGATCCTGGATGTCTTGGCCGCATCAATCATAGCCATCGGTAGCCGCAAGGCAGCTTCATAGATCCAGAACCCGCCGCAGTATTGCTCCATTTCGTGTCCAGAAGACGCTTCAACGTCTGAACACGAGAGTCAACGCCGTGCCACCAGTCCACAAAATTCAACCGGACAGTAGTGGATCAAGTCCGGACATGACGTTTGGCGACGTTTGTGATTTGTTCATTTTTTGCACGTGGCCAATGAAGCTATCCTTTCCTCGCTTCCCGGATCGCCTGCCAGACTTTCTGCGGCGTCAGCGGCATTTCAATATCCTTCACGCCGTAATCGCGCAGCGCATCCGCCACGGCGCTGACGATGACCGCGAGCGCCGGGGTGGTGCCGCCTTCGCCGCCGGCCTTGATGCCGAGCGGGTTGGTTGGCGACAGCACTTCCACAATATCGGTCTTCAGGTCCGGGAACAGGTCGGCGCGCGGCAGGGCGTAGTCCATCAGCGTGCCGCAGAGCGGTTGGCCCGATTGCGGGTCGGTCACGCATTGCTCCCACATCGCCTGGCCGACGCCCTGGGCGATGCCGCCATGGGTCTGGCCGTGCAGGATAAGGGGATTGATACAGCGCCCCACATCGTCGACCGCCGCGTAGCGCGTGATCCCGATCGCGCCGGTGTCGGGGTCGACCTCGACCTCGCAGACATGGCAGCCATTGGGGAAGACCGGGTCGTGCATTTCGTTGTCGCGCGCCACGGCGAGCCCGCCGGCGAGGTCGTCCGGCAGTTCGGCGCGCGCCGCGGCATCGGCGAGTTCCGGAAAATCGAAACTGCGCTGCGCGTCCGGCACGCGGAACCGGCCGTCTTCGAAATTCACCGCGACCGGGGCTGTCTGCAGCAGCACGGCCACGATCCGTTTGCCGCGCTCGATAAGGTCCTGCGCCGCCAGCGCGAAGACGGTCGCCGCGTGGCGCATGGAGCGCCCGGAATGGGAGCCGCCGCCCAGGCGCACGATATCCGTGTCGCCCATGACGATATTGACGCTGTCAAACGGGACGCCCAGCAGGTCCGCCACCACCTGGGCGAAGCTGGTTTCGTGCCCCTGGCCGCTGGGCTGAGTGCCGATGACGACGCGGACCCGCCCGTCCGGCGACACCTCGATCTCCGCCCGCTCCCGGGGCGCGCCGATGGAGGATTCGACATAATTGGCGAGGCCGATTCCCGCCAGCCGCCCGCGCGATGCGGCGGCGGCCCTGCGGTCGGGAAAGCCGTCCCAGTCGGCCATCGCCATGGCGCGGTCCATGGCGGCTTCGTATTCGCCGCTGTCATAGACGGCCCCGACCGGGTTGGCGTAGGGCATCCGGCGAGGCGCCACGAGGTTGCGGCGGCGCAGCGCGACGCGGTCGAACCCGAAGCGGTCGGCGGCGGCGTCGATCAGCCGTTCGATGGCGAAGGTCACCTCGGGCCGGCCCGAACTGCGATAGGCCTGGGTCGGCATTGTATTGGTGAAGACGGCGCGGGCGCGCATCGTCGCGGCGGGAATGTCATACGCGCCGCTGACCAGCGCGGAGCCCTTACCGAGCGGCGACAGCGATACGCAGCGCGCGCCGGCATTGCTGATATTGTCGGCGCGCAAGGCGAGGAAACGGCCGGTTGCGTCCAGCGCCAGCGCGACCCGGGTGACAAGGTCGCGCCCCTGGTAGTCGGTCAGGAAGGCTTCGGAACGCGTCGCGGTGTATTTCACCGGGCGGCGCAGCTTTTCGGATGCCCACAGCACCAGCCCGAATTCGACATAGACCCGGTTGCGCGCGCCGAAATTGCCGCCGACATCATGCGAGAGAACACGCAGCCGGTCGGGGTCGATCCCCAGCACCGCCGACAGTTCGTGTTTCTGCCGCACCGCGCCGCCGCTGCCGGCGTACAGCGTGTAGCGGCGGCTATCCGCATCGAAATGGCCCAGCGCGGCGCGCGGTTCCAGCGGCGCCGCCGTAACCCGGCCGATATGGTAGCGTTTTTCGATGACATGCGTGGCCACGGCGAAGGCGGCGTCGGTCGCGGCTGCGTCGCCAAAGGATGTGTCGATGAACGTATTGTCCGCGATCTCGTCCCACACCGACGGCGCGCCCGGTTCGACGGCGGCTTCCGAATGCACGACGAAAGGCAGTTCCTCGTAGGCGACGTCGACCGCTTCGGCGGCGTCGAGCGCCTGTTCCCGTGTTTCCGCGACCACCATCGCCACGGCCTCGCCGGCATGGCGCGCCCTGTCGGCGGGCAGCAGGACATGCGGCCCCTCGAACACCGCACCGCCGCCGGGGGCGGACAGTTTGAGGTCGTAGCGGGTCTTCGGCAGCGGGTTATGCGGAATCGGGCCCAGTCCGTCATCGGCGCAATCCCGGCCGGTAAACACGCCCAGCACGCCCGGCATGGCGCGGGCGCGGATGTCGTCGATGTCCAGTATCCGCGCATGCGGATGCGGCGCGCGCACCATCGCCGCCCAGCTCTGGCCCGGCAGGCTGAAATCGTCGGTGAACCGGCCCTGGCCGGTCAGCAGCCGCCGATCCTCCGTCCGGCGCAGCGGCCTGCCGATATTGCGGATAATCTGTTCGTCGAAGGGCATGCGCCGTCCCGGTCCCCGTTTCGCCTATCCCGCCATGTAATCCCGTATCGCGAGCGTCAGCGTCACAATGCCAATCCCCGCCAGTGTCAGCAATGCGGCGTTGCGGTAATGGCGATGGCCGCCGCGCGAAAAATAGCGCGCGCCGAACCATGTGGCGCCTGTTGCGGGGCGACTGTATCACGTTGTACGGCGAAAGCCCCGGGAACCCGGTATGGCGGAGAGACCCGCTGACAGGGGGGCGGCTTTCGCTTTGCGGCGATAGGGTGATATGGTCCGCGGCCTTTCCATTCAACACAGCAAAGCAGACACCCGATGCCCCTTCCACTCCAGGATATCCGCGTGCTCGATCTGACCCGGGCGCTGGCCGGTCCTTTCTGCACCATGTGCCTCGGCGATTTCGGGGCGGATGTGATCAAGGTGGAATCGGCGCCGCAGGGCGACATGACGCGGGTCTGGCCGCCGCATGACCGGGGTGTTTCGACCTATTACCTGTCGACCAACCGCAACAAGCGCGATATTGCCGTCAATTTCCGCGACCCGAAGGGACTGGCCCTGCTGCGCCGGATCGCGCGCGATGTCGATATCGTGGTGGAAAATTTCAAGCCGGGTCGCGCGGACGAGATGGGCCTGGGCTATGACGATCTGCGCCGGGAAAATCCGGGGTTGATCTATGCCAGTATTACCGGATTCGGCCGCGACGGTCCCTATGGCGACTGGCCCGGATTCGACCAGATCGCCCAGGGCATGTCCGGGCTGATGGGGCTGACCGGCTATCCCGACGGCGACCCGACCCGTATCGGCATTCCCGTCGCCGATATCACGTCGGGCATGTGGTCGGCGATGGGCATCCTCGCCGCCGTGGCGCAGCGGCATGTCACCGGCCAGGGGCAGCGGGTCGAAAATTCGCTGCTGTCGTCGACGGTCGGGCTGCTGTCCATGCAGGCGCAGCGCTTCCTGTCGGTCGGCGAAATTCCCGGCCGCACCGGGAACGACCACATGGTGATCTATCCCTACGGCACCTTCGAGGCGCGCGATGCGGGGCTCAATGTCGCCGCCGCGACCCAGGAGATGTGGATCGCCCTCTGCGGGGTGCTCGGGCTCGAATCGCTGACGACGGCGCCGGAATTTGCCGATAACGCGAAGCGCCTGGCCAATCGGGACGCCTTGCGGGACCTGCTGAACGAACGGTTCCGCACGGATACCGCGATTGCCTGGACCCGACGGCTGGTCGAAAAGGGCATCCCGTCCGGCCCCATCTACGCGCTGGACCAGGTTTTCGCCGACCCGCAGGTCATCCATGGCGGCATGGTCGAGGAAGTGGCGCACGCCACGCTCGGCCCCATCCGGGTGCTGTCCAATCCGCTGCGCATGGACGCCTTCGAGGATGGGAAAACGGTCCGCCTGCCGCCGCCGGAAACCGGCCAGCATTCGCGGGACGTGCTGGCGGAATTCGGTTTCGCGACGGACGAAATCGAGAGCCTCGTCGCAGAGGGCGTGATCGGCGTCCGGGACGCCGGATAAACCGCAATCGCGGAAATACCGGCGTTTGCGCCCGGCGGCACAAATGGTATGACTCCGGCAGATCACAGAAACCATTGAACGGACGGGAGCCTTTCATGCGTTATCTTCACACCATGGTGCGGTCGTCGAACCTGGACGAGACGCTGGATTTTTACTGCAACAAGCTGGGCCTGGTGGAAATCCGCCGCCGCGACAGCGAAGCGGGCCGTTACACCAACATCTTCCTCGCCGCCCCGGAGGACAAGGCGTCGGCGGAGGCGGTCAAGGCGCCGCTGCTGGAAATCACCTATAACTGGGATTCGGAGGAATTCGCGCCCGGCAGCCGCAGCTTCGGGCATCTCGCCTTCCAGGTCGATAATATCTACGCGCTGTGCCAGAAGCTGCAGGATTCCGGCGTGACCATCAACCGGCCGCCGCGCGACGGCTACATGGCCTTCATCCGCTCGCCGGACGGGATTTCGCTGGAACTTCTGCAGGCGGGCGACCCGCTGCCGAAGCAGGAACCCTGGGCGTCGATGGAAAATACCGGCAGCTGGTAGGCTCTGTTCCGGGTAGCGGGGCGCGGGCCGCCCGCCGGTCAGCGCTGAACGACGCGCAGATCCGTGGCGGGTGTTGCCGCCACGGGACTGCTTGTATCCGGCTGGCGTTCGCGGGCCCAGCAGTCGATCCCGTTGCGTTTCAGCGACTGGCACCGGGCGCGGGCCTGGGCCTTGGTCTCGAATTCGCCGACGATCAGGCGAAACAGCGGCGTGCCTTTCACCGTGCCCTGCTCGAAGCTCGGCTCGAACTCCGCCAGCAGCGCGCCGCCGGCGCTCCTGATTCGCGTCCAGGCCTGTTTCGCCCGGGTCGGCGAACGGTAGGCCGCCAGCTGGATGCCATACAGTTCGGCGCCCTCCGCGCTGTAGGCCGCCCGGGCGTTGTTCGACGCGCCGCCGCCCTGCGCGGTGCGCATCGGTTCGTCGGATCCCCGCTCGAAACTGACGAGTTCCCGTTTTACCGGGTCCAGAAAGGTATCGGCGGTCTGCAGCACCACCCGCCCCAGCGCCGGCGAATAGTAGTTGTTCCGTCGCACGCCGTCATAGATGCATTCCAGCAGGATGGTATCGAATGTTCCCGCCGCGGTTTCCGCGGGGGCGGGTTTGACAACCGTGCAGGACTGCTTGCGGCTCTGCGCCGCGTAGACGCCGCCCCGGGTCGTATGGCGGAAGGTGACGGTTTTGCCCGGCGTCAGGGGAAACATGTCGCCGGTGGCTTCCATCACGACCGACGCGACCTGCGGCTTGCCGCCCGCATCGAAAACGGCGCGGCCGGGTATCAGCGCCGGTTCGCCGCCGATCCAGCGACGGCCCAGGCTGTCGCGCCACCACACGCCCTGACCGTCGACCCGTTCGACGGATTCCGCGATCAGCGATTCGCCGACCCGGAAGCGGAAGACATCGCCGACGTGGAATGCCGGCGCCGGCGCAACAGCGGCCGCGGGCATGATCTGCGCCACCGGCGTGGGCTGGCCCATCGCCACGGGCATGGCGTCATCGGTAAAAAGGTTCGTCAGTGATTCGAACGCCGCGCACCCCGGCAGCAACCCCGCCAGACACAGTGCCAATCCCCTGACAGCAGCGTTCCGCATCGCCATTTGTCCTTTCCATGGTCGCGCGAGCGCGACGGGTTGAACAAGATATTGTTGTTTTTGAATTGTCTCACACAAAATATCGAAAACGACACCCTGCATCAATTACCAAAGTCGATATTTCCGCCGGAAGCGCCTATTTTCCCGGCAATGGATACGAAATTGAAGGAATTCTGCCAGTGACGCCGTCGAAGGGCAATCCGGACCGCCGCCTGTCCGTCGCGCCGATGATGGACTGGACCGACCGGCATGACCGCTATTTCCTGCGGCTGCTGAGCCGTCGCACGCTGTTGTATACCGAAATGGTGACGACGGGCGCGCTGCTGCATGGGGATGTCGCGCGGCACCTGGATTTCGACGCGGCGGAACATCCGCTGGCGCTGCAACTTGGCGGGTCGGATCCGGCGGCGCTGGCGGCATGCGCGGCGCTGGCGGCGGAATGGGGCTATGACGAAATCAACCTCAATGTCGGCTGCCCCAGCGACCGGGTGCAGTCGGGGCGGTTCGGCGCCTGCCTGATGGCGGAACCGGACCTGGTGCGCGATTGCGTGGCGGCGATGCGGGCCGCCGTATCCATCCCGGTGACGGTGAAGTCGCGCATCGGCATCGACGACCGGGATTCCTACGAGGAACTGAAGGGCTTCGTCGGCTGCGTCGCGGAAAGTGGCTGCCGGACCTTCATCATCCATGCCCGCAAGGCGATCCTGTCGGGCCTCAGCCCGAAGGAAAACCGGGAAATCCCGCCGTTGAAATACGACATGGTCCATTCCATCAAGCGCGATTTTCCCGAACTGGAAGTGATCCTGAACGGCGGGGTGCCGTCGCTGGACATGGCGGAAACACATCTTGAACAGGTCGATGGCGTCATGATCGGCCGCGCGGCCTATCGCGACCCCTGGCTGCTCGCCGAAGCGGACAGCCGGATCTTCGGCACGCCCGACAGGCTGCAATACCGCTACGAGGCGGTGCTGGCATTCCTGCCCTATGTGCGGGAGCGCCTGGACGAAGGCGTGGCGCTATGCGCCATGACGCGCCATATCCTGGGCCTGTTCAACGGCATGCCGGGCGCCCGGCGCTGGCGGCGTTATCTGAGCGAAAACGCCTATGGCGCCAAAGCGGGCGCGGAAGTCATCGAAGCGGCCCTGGCCCTGGTGGGTACCGAACAGACCCGGGCGGCGGCTATTTGAAGCGGTAGGTGATGCGGCCCTTGCTCAAATCGTAGGGCGTCATTTCGACCGTAACCTTGTCGCCGGCGAGGACGCGGATGCGGAAACGGCGCATCTTTCCGGCGGTATGGGCCAGCAATTCATGCTCGTTCTCGAGCTTTACGCGAAACATCGCGTTGGGCAGCACCTCGGTCACGGTGCCGTCAAATTCCAGCATTTCTTCTTTAGCCACGGATATTCCTTGGTTGTTAAGCAGTAAGTTTCGCGGAAAATGGGTCAAACGCCGCGAAAAAACAACCGTTTTCTCGCTTTTGTCGCATTTAATCGGGTTTCAGCCCGTCGATGCCAGCGGCAGGGCGGTGGTGTATTTCACCTGCTTCAGCGCGAAACCGGACCGGATATTGGCGATGCCCGGTACACGGGTGAGGTGATCCATCAGGAAGCGTTCATAGGCGGCGAGGTCCGGCACGACGACACGCAGGTGATAATCCGCATCCCCGGTCATCAGGTAACATTCCATGACCTCGGGACGGGCCTGCACCGCCTTTTCGAAGACTTCCAGCGCGCCTTCGACCTGCTTTTCCAGGGTCACCTGCACGAAGACGCTGACCCTGAGGTCGAGCGCCGCCGGATCGACCAGCGTCACATAGCGTGAAATGGCGCCGGATTCCTCCAGTGCGCGGACCCGACGCCAGCAGGGCGAGGCGGAAATACCGACCCGGCCGGCCAGTTCCACATTGGCGATGCGGGCATCCTCCTGCAGAACCGCGAGGATGCGCCGATCTATCTCATCAAGGCGTGTCTGGGACATAATCCACCGAAATTTTGCCAGTTTGCGAAATATATTGCCGAATTGCCGGATAATAAAGCATTCTTGGCAAAGATCGACCGCGCCGCTCCGGGTATAATGGAGACATCCTGCTTCCCCCCGCGAAAGGAACCGGCCGATGACACCGCCAGCCCCCACAAATCTCCGACTGATCGACAGCGAATCGTCCCCGATCGTCGCGCCGGACCAGTTGGCCTGCCTGAAGGAGGTCGAGCGCAAGATCCTGTGGCTGTCCTCCTGGATGATCCACAACGCCAACCATATCCGGCCCAGCCGCGACGGGCTCAAGGTCGGTGGGCACCAGGCCTCCTGCGCGTCGGCGGCGACACTGCTGACCGCGCTGTACATGGATGTGCTGCGGCCGGAAGACCGGATCGCGGTGAAGCCGCATGCCAGCCCCGTCTATCACGCGATCATGCATCTGCTGGGCCGGCAGGATATAGACAGGCTGAAGAATTTTCGCAGTTTCGGCGGCGCGCAATCCTATCCGTCGCGGACCAAGGATGGCGGCGACGTGGATTTCTCGACCGGCTCGGTCGGCCTCGGCATCGCCGAAACGCTGTTCGCGGCGCTGGTCCAGGATTATGCAAATCTGCATGGCCGCATGGGGGCGGGTGTGAAGCCGGGTCGCATGGTCGGGCTGATGGGCGACGCGGAACTCGACGAAGGCAATGTCTTCGAGGCGCTGCTCGAAGGCTGGAAATACGATGTCGGCAATCTGTGGTGGATCATCGACTACAACCGGCAGAGCCTGGACGGCGTCATCAACCATATGCTGTTCCAGAAGATCCAGTCGTTCTTCGGCACCGTCGACTGGAATGTGGTGACACTGAAATATGGCAAGAAACTGGAAGCGGCGCGCGGCGGACCGGCCGGCGAGGCCCTGTGGCGCTGGATCGACGAATGCCCGAACGATTTGTATTCGGCGCTGACGTTCAAAGGCGCCGACGGGGCATGGCGATCCCATCTGAAGACGGCCCTGGCCGGGACTTCGGGGCTGGAAACCCTGCTGGACAGCCATGACGACGAGTCCCTGCATGCGCTGATGACCAACCTGGCCGGGCATGACATGGAATCCATCCTGGAGGCGTTTCACGGCGCGCAGGGGGATACGCCCTGCTGCTTCGTCGCCTATACGATCAAGGGGTATGGCACGCCGCTTGCGGGGCACAAGGACAACCATGCCGGCATGATGAACCCGGCGCAGATGGAAGGGCTGCGCGCCATGATGGGCGTGCCCGAAGGGGCGGAATGGGACCGTTTCGCCGGGCTGGAAATCGGCGCGGACCGGCTGCAGGTGTTCCTCGATAATGTGCCGTTCAACCGGGCGCCGTCGCGCCAGCATACTGCCGCGACCGTGCCGGTGCCGGACATAACCGCCCCCCGGCACGAGCAGGCCTCCACCCAGCAGGTCTTCGGGCAGATCCTGAACGAACTCGGCCGCGGCAAGAGCGAACTGGCGGCGGCGCTGGTCACCACCTCGCCCGACGTGACCGTGTCGACCAATCTGGGCGGCTGGGTGAACCAGCGCGGGCTGTTCAACCGCCATGAACGGCCGGACGTCTTCCGGCAGGAGAATGTCGCCTCGGTGCAGAAATGGTCGCGCTCCACTACCGGCCAGCATTTCGAGCTCGGCATCGCCGAAAACAACCTGTTCCTGATGCTGTCGGCGCTGGGCCTGTCGGCGCCGCTGTTCGGCGCGCGGCTGCTGCCGGTCGGCACGCTTTACGATCCCTTCGTCAATCGCGGCCTGGATGCGTTGAACTACGCCTGTTACCAGGATGCCCGTTTCATGGTCGTCGGCACCCCGGCGGGAATCACACTGGCGGCGGAAGGCGGCGCGCACCAGTCGGTCAATACGCCGCTGGTCGGCATGTCGATGCCGGGACTGTCCTATTTCGAACCCGCCTTCGCCGACGAACTGGCGGCCGTCATGGAATGGGGCTTCCGGCACATGCAGGATCCCGATGGCGGCGCGGTCTATCTGCGCCTGTCGACGCGGACGATCGCGCAGCCGAAGCGGACGCTGTCGGCGGCGGACAGGGACGCCATCGTCACCGGCGCCTACTGGCTGCGCGAACCGGCGGCGGGAGCGGAACTGGCAATTGTCTATGCCGGGGCCGTGGCGCCGGAAGCGATGGCGGCTTACGAAACCCTGCTGGAGGATATTCCCGGCGCCGGGCTGCTGGCGGTGACCTCGCCGGACCGGCTGCATGACGACTGGCTCGAGGCCAAGAAACGCCGCCGTACCGGCGACCGCGACGCAACGGCGCTGATCGAGACCATGCTGGGGCGGCTCGCGCCGGATGCGGTGCTGATCACGGTGATCGACGGTCACCCGACGGCGCTGTCATGGCTCGGGGCCGTGGGGTCGCAGAAGGTTTCCGCGCTGGGCGTCGACCATTTCGGCCAGTCGGGCGATATCCAGGACCTGTACCGCAACATGGGAATCGACGAGGAAGCGATCCTCGACGCTGCGGCGTCGGCCTGTCTCACGCGGCTTCAGTAGTCTGCGGTTCGCGCCATTCGCCGAGGGCCTGGCGCAGCACCTGCCAGGATGAGGACAGCGCCAGCGACGCCATGATGACGGCGACGACGGCGTCGGGCCAGCCGGTGTCGGTGGCGAAGACCCCCGCGGCGGCGATCATCACCGCGACATTGCTGATCGCGTCATTTCGGCTGCACAGCCAGACCGAGCGCATGTTGGCGTCGCCTTCCCGGAAGCGGATCAGCAGCAATGCGCAGAACACATTCGCAACGAGAGCCGCGAAGCCGACCGTTCCCATGATATGCGCGCCGGGCAGGGTGCCGTTCACCGCGTGCCAGATGGCGGCGCCCAGCACGAAGATGCCGAACAGGCCCATCGACGCCCCCTTGAGCACGGCCGCCCCCGTCCGCCAGCGCAGCGACAGGCCCATGACCGCCAGCGTGATGGCGTACGTCGCGGCATCCCCCAGGAAATCGATGGCGTCCGCCAGCAGGGACACGGATTTCGCGGCGATCCCGGCGGTCATTTCGACGCCGAACATGACCGCATTGACGATCAGGACAATGACCAGTATGCGCCGCAGCCGCGTCGTGGTGGGGGTATCGTTCTGATTATGGCAGCAGCTCATTCTCCGGAATGTAGTGGCGACACGGCTCGTATACTATAGCATTTACTGTAATATATACTGTTGCGCTGGCTGCACTGAGAGAAAATTCCGGGGTCCCCCCTGTCAAAGCAGCATCCGGGTACCCATATAAATAGCATAAGTATCGTGGAAGATACCAACAGTGCCGGGCGTGCGAGGTGGGGAGTGCGCCATCCCGTACCGGCGACGTTTGTTTTACATGGCCCCACCGAAGACGTTGGCAGCCAGGTTTCAATTGGAGCAATCATATGAAATTTCAGGTAATCGGGCTTCTCGCGGGGGTGGCGCTTCTGGCAGGCGCCTGTGCGGATACAAGGCTGGTGGAGAATGTCTCCGGCATGACACCGGTGCAGCAGGGTTTCACGGCCCATCTGCATGAGCAGTATGTGGCCCTATCGAGGGCCGAGTTCGCCGAAGGCGACATTTATGACGGAGGCATCTTCGCCCGGCGCGGAGAAGCGTCCGCCAAGGGTGAGGTCGTTGAACCCGACAGCCTCTGGGATCGTTCCTTCACGGAAGCAAACCGCGTGCAGGTTCACCAGCAGCGGGGACGCCTGATGTATGCGCTGGATAGCGGCGGCCGGGAACAATTTCCCGAACTCGCGTCGACGGCCCAGTCGCAGTTCGACTGCTGGGTTCAGGAACTCGAAGAGAATAACCAGCCCGACGATATCAGGCGGTGCCGCGACGGATATGAGACGGCGATGAAGGCGCTGGAAGATGCGCTGAAGCCGGCGCCGATGGCGACAACGCCGGCACCAGCCCCGGCCCCGGCACCCGAGGTCGTTCGCAACTTCCTGGTGTTCTTTGACTTCGATAGCGCCAATCTCACGGAGAGCGCCCGCGAGATTATCGAGGCCGCGTATAACGCCAGCGAGCAGGGTTCCGTTGCGACGATCGAAGCGACGGGCCACGCCGACCGCGCCGGTCCCGATGGCTATAACCTGCGACTGTCCGAGCGTCGCGCAGCGGCGGTCAGGGCGGAACTGATCCGTCTGGGCGCTGCTGCCGGGGAAGTCGTTACCCTGGCCAGGGGTGAGCGCGAACCGCTGGTCGAGACCGGTGACGGCGTCCGTGAACCGCAGAACCGCCGGGTCGAGATTATACTGAAGTAACGCGACACGACGACACGGATGAAGGGCCGGGTTTATGTGACCCGGCCCTTCAGACCGCTGACAAACCCCGTCGGATTTCCGGCGGGGTTTTCCTTTTGAG
>JBBDQU010000054.1 GCA_040905865.1 Alphaproteobacteria bacterium | reverse complement strand
CCGGCATTCCGCGCCGAAATCCTCGCACGTTAACGATTCATGATTGTACCCTGGCTGACAGCGCGTTTGGGGCTGAAATTTCCGCGCCGCACCTGTATGCTGGCGCGGAGATTCAACTCAGCGTTTTCGCTATATGGAAATAGAGGGACAGATGGCCCGAAAACTGTTCGGTACCGATGGCGTGCGCGGCCGCGCGAATATCGAACCGATTACCCCATCCACGGTTTTGAGTCTTGCCATGGCGGCGGGACAGCGTTTCCGGCGCGGCAACCACCGCCATCTCGTGGTCATCGGCAAGGATACGCGGCTATCGGGATATATGCTGGAACCGGCCCTGACAGCGGGCTTCATCTCCATGGGCATGGATGTGGACCTTGTCGGCCCGATGCCGACACCGGCTGTCGCAATGCTGACACGCTCCCTGCGGGCGGACCTCGGCGTCGTCATATCGGCATCGCATAACCTGTACCAGGATAACGGCATCAAGCTGTTCGGCCCCGACGGATACAAGCTGTCGGACGAAGAGGAAGCCGAAATCGAGGCGCTGATGGGAACGGGCCCCGGCGAATCGGAACTGGCTACGGCCGACGGGCTGGGCAGGGCGAAGCGGCTGGAGGATGCGCCAGGGCGCTATATCGAATTCATCAAGCGAACATTCCCGCGCGGGCTGCGGCTGGACGGGCTGAAGATTGTGGTGGATTGCGCCCATGGCGCCGCGTATCGGGTCGCGCCGGCGGTGTTCTATGAACTCGGCGCGCACGTCATTCCCATTGGCGTGCAGCCGAACGGCACGAATATCAACGAGAAATGCGGCGCGACGGCCACCGAATGGATGCGTGAACAGGTGGTGCTCAACGGCGCGCATATCGGCATTGCGCTGGACGGCGACGCGGACCGCATGATTGTCGCCGACGAGGCGGGAAGGGTGCTGGACGGCGACCAGATCATGGCGCTGATCGCGACCTCCTGGAAGGGCCGCGAACGGCTGCGCGGCGGTGGCATCGTCGCGACGGTCATGTCCAATCTCGGTCTCGAACGCTACCTGTCGGGTATCGGCCTGTCCCTGGCGCGAACAGCGGTCGGGGACCGTTACGTTGTCGAGCATATGCGCAATGCGAATTTCAATGTCGGCGGCGAACAATCCGGCCATATCATCCTGAGCGACTACGGCACCACCGGTGACGGCCTGGTTGCCGCGCTGCAGGTGCTGGCGGTCGTGGTGGCGGAGGGGCGCAGGGTCAGCGAAGTCTGCAGCCTCTTCGAGCCGGTGCCGCAATTGCTGCGCAATGTTCGGTTCAACGGCGGCATGCCGCTGGAGGACAGCCGCGTCATCGATGCGATCCGGACCGGAGAAATGGCGCTCGGCAAGGGCGGCCGACTGGTCATACGCAAGTCGGGCACCGAACCGGTGATCCGCGTCATGGCCGAAGGCGACGACGATACGCTTGTCACCCGCATCGTCGGCGATATTATCGGCGTTATCGAGGAAACGGGCCACGCATGACCATGCAGGGCCGCGTCCTGATCGTCGCAGGCTCCGACTCCGGCGGCGGGGCGGGAATCCAGGCGGATATCAAGAGCGTCACCGCGCTACGCGGCTTCGCGATGACGGCGGTGACCGCGCTGACCGCGCAAAATACGCAGGGTGTGTTCGGCGTGGTCGGCATTGAGCCCGCATTTATCGCGGAACAGATGCGCGTGGTTCTGGACGACCTCGGCGCCGACGCGATAAAGACCGGCATGCTGCACAATTCGGCGGTCATCGAGGCCGTCAGCGACGTTCTGGAAGAACGCGCCGGCACGCTGCCGATCGTCGTCGATCCCGTCATGTTCGCCAAGGGCGGGCACGCGCTGCTGGAGCCGGCGGCGATGACGGCGCTGCGCGAACGCCTGTTGCCGCTGGCCAGTGTGGTCACCCCCAATATTCCCGAAGCCGAAGCGCTTACCGGCATGAAGGTCAATGGCGCCAGGGACATGGCCGACGTCGCCGCGGCTCTGGCTGAAACGGGCGCACCGGCGGTGCTGCTGAAAGGGGGGCATCTGACGGGGAATCTCCTGTGCGATGTCCTGTATGCCGGCAAAGAGGTGCATCGCTGGGAAGACAGCCGGATCGATACGCCGCATACCCATGGCACGGGCTGCACCATGGCGTCGGCCATCGCCACGGGACTGGCGCAGGGGATGAGCATGCGCGACGCGGTGGCGCGATCGCGCGCCTATGTCCGGACCGCCATCCTGCAGGCGCCGGGCTACGGGCACGGTCATGGCCCGCTGGATCACGGCCATACTGTGGGAAAATTCAATTACTGAACTGAAGCCGATTTAAACCTGCATCATCGCGGGCGCCGTGGGGTTGCCGAGCGCGGCGGCAATGCGCGTCAGGCCCGTTTCAAGGTCGGCGATCCGGTGCGGCGTGCCCAGGCAGACGCGTACCGCGTGGGGGGCGCTGGCCCGTCCGATGGCGAAGGTTTCCGCTGCCGCGATGGCGACGCCCTGATCCCGCATCGCGGCGACGAAATCGCCCGCGCGCCAGGGCTCCGGCAGATCCAGCCACAGGTGCAGGCTGCCCGGCGGCGACAGGTATACGGCGCCAGGCAGGATTCGGGCAGCGATCGCCTGCCGTTCCGCCGCGGCGGTCTTGTGGCTTTCGAGCACACGCTCGGCGGTGCCGTCGGTAATCCAGCGCGTCGCGATTTCGGCCATCAGCGGCGGCGCCATCCAGCAACTTGCCCTGACAGCCGTGCTGACATTCTCGACCCGGTCGGCCGGGGCGAGGACATAACCGGTTCGCAACCCCGGTGCGACGGTCTTCGACAGGCTGGTCAGGTAATATCCCAGCTCTCCGGCAAACGCCGTCAGCGGCGTCAACGGCGGGCCTCCATGGAACGGCCCGTAAATATCGTCCTCGACAATGGCGATACCGTGCCGCAGGGCAATTGCGGCAATATCGCGCCGGCGATCTTCCGGCAGGGTCGCCGTTGTCGGGTTGTGCAGCGTCGGCATGCAGTAGAGCGCCCGAACTCCCCCCGACCGCGCCGCCCGCTCGAAGGCTTTGGGGATCAGCCCGTTTTCATCCATGGCCAGGCCTTCGGCGCGCAGCCCCAGTTGCGTGATGGCCGGCTTGATTCCCTGATAGGACAACGCTTCGGTGACGATCCGGTCGCCGGGGCGGGTGAGGGAGGCGAATACCGTCAGGATGGCATGCTGCCCCCCCGCCGTAATCACGATGCGCGCGGGATCAACCGCCCAGCCCTGGCGGCCGATCCAGGCGGCGCCCGCCATGCGGTGGGCGGCAAGTCCGGCTTCCGGCTGGTAATCGAGAAGGGCGGCGGTGTCCGGGTTGGCAGCCATCTCCGCAAGCGTCCGTGCCAGCGCCGCCCGCTCGGCGCCGGGGCTGGGAAAATTATGGCTGAGATTGATGATGCCGGGTTTCGTCACGGCGCCGCTCGGCAGATCTTCCACGCGGGGGCCGGTGCGGACATAGCTGCCGCGCCCGATCTCGCCGCTCAGCAATCCCCGGCGCGCGATTTCCGCATAGGCGCGGCTGACAGTGCCGACGGTAACGCCCAGCTTCCATGCGAGTTCGCGATGCGTGGGCAGTTGCGCCCCCGCCGCAAGGGAACCATCCGCGATCTGCGCCGCCAGCGCATCGGCAATCGCCCTGTATTTCGGGCCGGGCCTTTCAGCCAGATCAATATCCTGAATTGTCATGGATACAATATAGGTTTTGACTCATTCATGGGGTGACAATATGACACAATTAGACGAAAGGTTTATACAATACGAAGCTAAAAGGCTGATTGTATGCATACAATATCAAACGGCCCCAAATGTCAAGCGACCGCCGGAATCTGGACTCCCTTCATCAAGGCAGTCCTGATCGGGCCGATCCGCTTCCTTTACGCACGTTGTAACCTCTGGTACGCCCGCGCCCGCGAACGCCGCAGCCTTGCGCGGCTGGATTCGCGTCTGCTGCGGGATATCGGCGTGAACAGGATGGATGCGGCCCGCGAGGCCGCGAAACCCTTCTGGAAGGCATGAAGGCGATGCAGATTCCCGTATATCAGCTCGACGCCTTCACGACGCGGGTCTTTCACGGCAATCCGGCGGCGGTCTGCATGCTGGATGAATGGCTGCCGGCGCCCGTTATGCAATCCATCGCGGCGGAAAACAATCTTGCGGAAACCGCGTTCTGCGTCGCGGAAGGCGATTCATTCGCCATCCGCTGGTTCACGCCGACAATCGAAATGGATCTGGCGGGGCATCCGACACTGGCGACGGCCTGGGTGATCCTGAACCTGCTGGCGCCCGAGCGCGATTCTGTCCGGTTCCGCACCGGTATCGGGGATTGGCTTGAGGTCACGCGAGACGGCGAGCGACTGGCGATGAACTTTCCGGCGCGACCGCCGGCATCCCGTCCGGGACTGGATGATGTCGGCGCGGCGCTGGGGGCGACGCCCCTGGAGGTGCTGGCCGCGCGCGACGGGTTCGCGGTTTTCGAGACCGAAGCGCAGGTCCGGGCGCTGGCGCCGGATATGGATCGCGTTGCGGCCATCGACGTGCTGGGCGTGATCGCAACCGCACCCGGTTCGGGCTGCGATTTTGTCTCCCGGTTTTTCGCGCCGGGAGCGGGTGTCCCCGAGGATCCTGTCACCGGCTCCGCCCATTGTACCCTGATTCCGTACTGGGCCGGAAAACTGGGCAAGGATGTGCTGTTCGGACGGCAGGTGTCGCCGCGCGGGGGCGAAATTTACGGGCGGAACCTGCCGGGACGGGTGGAAATAGCCGGCCATGTCGTGCTGTATATGAGCGGCATGATTACCGTATGAGGCCCCCACCGGGTCAGGAGGATCCCCGATGCAGGCGACACTGGAGCAACTCGAGGCGGCGGCCGAACAGGTCTACGGCGTCATGGCGCCGACCCTGCAGCACAACTGGCCGCTGTTGTCCAAACGATGCGGCTGCGAGGTCTGGGTCAAGCATGAGAACCACACGCCCATCGGCGCGTTCAAGGTGCGCGGCGGCATCGTCTATATGCGCGACGTGGTCGCGCGCGGCGGCGTTTCGGGGGTGATTTCCGCGACGCGGGGCAATCACGGGCAGTCCATCGGCATGGCGGCGCGGGCGGCGGGAATCGCGGCCACCATCGTCGTCCCGAAAGGCAACAGCCGCGAGAAGAACGCGGCGATGGCGGCGCTGGGCGTAGACCTGATCGTGCACGGGCCTGATTTCGACGCCGCGCGCGACCATGCGGTCATGCTGGCGGCGGAGAAGGGACTGGCCATGGTGCCGGCCTTTCACCCTTTGCTGGTGCGCGGCGTCGCCAGCTATTCGCTGGAATTCCTGCGCGCGGTTGACGGGCTCGATACCGTTTACGTGCCGATCGGACAGGGCTCGGGCATCTGCGGCATGATCGCCGCCCGCGATGCGCTGGGCCTGACGCTCGATATTGTCGGCGTCGTCTCGGAGCGTGCGCCCGCCTATGCGCTGGCGTTTGAAACGGGTCGGGCCACCGTCACCAACAGCGCCTATACCTTCGCCGACGGGGTCGCCTGCCGCGCCACGGATCCGGATGCGCTGGCGATTATCCGCAAGGGCGCGGCGCGTGTCGTGACCGTCGGCGAGGAATCGATCGAGGCGGCTATACGTGCCTATTACACCGATACCCATAATCTTGCCGAGGGCGCCGGCGCGGTGCCGCTGGCGGCGCTGCTGCGGGAAAAATCCGCCATGGCCGGCAAGCGGGTCGGGCTGGTGCTGTCCGGCGGGAATATCGACATGGATGTGTATAACGGCATTCTTTCAAGGGCGTAGCCTTGATCACCATCGACGTTGCGCAATCGCCGGCGGATATCGAGGAAATCCGCGCCCTGTTCACTGAATATGCGGCGTCGCTGTATTTCGACCTCTGTTTTCAGGATTTCGACACGGAACTGGCGTCTCTGCCGGGCAGTTACGCCGCGCCGGACGGTTGCCTGTTCCTGGCGCGTGCCGGGAATGGCCAGGCCGCCGGTTGCGTCGGCATACGGCGTCTGGTCGATGGCGGCGCGGAAATGAAACGGCTTTATGTTCGCGCTGACTGGCGCGGGCAGGGGATGGGCCGCCGGCTCGCCGACAGCGCCATCGAATTCGCCCGGGCGGCCGGTTATCAGGCGCTGCGGCTCGACACGATCCCCGATCAGATGGCGAATGCGGATGCCATGTATCGCGCCATGGGCTTCGAGGAGACCGCCGCCTATTACGACAATCCGCGCGGTATTACGCGCTGCGGCTGGCAGGTTGAACCGGCGCAAGAACCGGGTGGTTCGGCGGCAAGCGCCGCGATAGGGTTGCGGCATGGATAGGGCTTCTACAGGAACGATTGCCATGACCGAAACCGATACATACAGCCCCGGCCGCGATTATGACCGGATCGCCGCCGCGCTGGCCTATGTGGATGCGCACTTCGAGGATCAGCCCTCGCTCGGCGCGATCGCCCGCCATGCGGGGCTGAGCGAGTTTCACTTCCAGCGGCTGTTCACGCGGTGGGTCGGGATCAGCCCCAAGAAATTCCTGCAGCAGCTGACCCTGGAGCGCGCCAAGCAGAGCCTCGAATCCTCCGCCAGCGTGCTGGATGCGGCTTATGATGCGGGGCTGTCCGGTCCCGGGCGGCTGCACGACCTGTTCGTCGCCTGCGAGGCGGTGACGCCGGGCGAATACAAGGCGCGGGGCGCCGGCATGACGATCCGCTACGGCTACCATGACAGCCCGTTCGGCGAATGCCTGCTGCTGGTGACGGATCGCGGGATCTGCGGGCTGGCCTTTATCGACCCGCAGCGGGAAACCCGCGCCGAGGCGCTGGCCTGGCTGGCGAACGGCTGGTCCAATGCGGCGCTGGTGGAGGATTCTGCGGCGACGAGGCCGTTCACCGAGCGCATGTTCGGGCTGGGTGGCCGGGCGCTGGCGGGCGAGGGGTCGCCGCTGCGGGTGCTGCTGCGCGGCACGGAATTCCAGGTGAAGGTCTGGCGCGCGCTGCTGACGATCCCGCCGGGGCGGCTGACCACCTATGAGGATATCGGCCGCCGGATCGGCTATACCTCGAACGCCGCGCGCGCCATCGGCCGCGCCAACGGCGGCAACCTGATCTCCTGGCTGGTGCCCTGCCATCGGGTGATCCGCAAGACGGGCGCCATCGGCGGCTATCGCTGGGGCCGCGAACGCAAGCTCGCCATGATCGGCTGGGAGGCGGCGCATCGGGAGGCGGCGGCGTAATCCGTTGCGGGTCGAATCGGAGGAGCATGTGCCTGAATACCTGCAAATCAGGATCGATGTCGCCATGCCGGCGCAGCAGGACGGCGCCGCGCGCATGACGCCCAGGATGCGGCGGCGGCTTTCATCACGGTGGGCGACGACGGTTACCTGATGCAGTTGCGCGACGACAAGCCGGGGATATTCTGCCCGGGGCAATGGGGACTGTTCGGCGGCGCGCAGGAATCGGGCGAGGGATCGGCCGAGGCGCTGGCGCGGGAACTGGGCGAGGAACTGCACCTGTACGTCGCGCCCGATGACCTGGCATTTTGCTTCGCCTTCGGCGTGTCGGTTCTTGACCAGCCGGTGCGCCGTCGCGCGTTCTTTGAAATCGCGCTCGATCCCGGGCGGCTGGACGGTCTGACGCTGACCGAGGGGCAGGATATGCGGGTTCTGACGCGTTCGGAACTGTTTGCGCCGGAAACGAAACTCTGTTCCTACGACGCCTATGCGTTGCTGACGCATTTGCAGAAAATCCGCTGAAAGCCGGCGGCGCAGGGGCCCCTCGCATTGCTCCGCATATAATACTATTTGTCGTATAATCTATATTATGGAAAATTATTGCGCTGTCCGAGGGGCGGTAACCGGCGGAATGTCTTACACTGTAACGACCATACCGTCGTAACCGGGTTCGACACCGTCCGGCAGTTCGGCGCAGAGCGTCCTGTAATCCAGGTCGCCGCCCATATGGACCAGCACGGCATGTCGCGGCCGGATGCGTTCGATCCAGCGCAGCGTGAGGTCCAGATGCGCATGGGTCGGATGCGGTTCGCGCCGGAACGCATCGACGATCCAGGTATCGATGCCCGCGAGCGTCGCGAACGCCGCCTCGTCCAGCGCGCTGACATCCGTCGAATACGCGAACTTCCCGATACGGAAGCCCAGCGTCTTCGAGCGGTTGCCGTGCTGCTGCTCGAACGGCGCAACGGCCAGGCCGGCGACTGTGAACGGCCCCGTCACCTCGTTGGGCTCCAGTACCGGCTTGTAATAATGCAGCGGCCGTCCCTCGAAGCGTTCCAGCGGCGTAAAGCAGTAACCGAACCGTTCCTGCAGCGCCGCCAGCGTACGGGCGTCGCCAAAAACCGGAATCGGCGCCGTCATGGCGATATTGACCCAGCGAAGGTCGTCGATCCCGTGGCTGTGATCCGCATGGGCATGACTGTAAAGCACGGCGTCCAGTCGCGAGACGCCGGCATCGAGCAATTGGGCGCGGCAATCCGGCGACGTGTCCACCAGGACGGTGGCGTCGCCGGATTCGATCAGCAGCGAGGATCGTCCGCGGCGGTTTCGCGGTTCGTTGGGGTCGCAATTGCCCCATTTGCCGCCGATCATCGGTACGCCGCTGGATGGTCCGCTGCCGAGAATGGTCACCCGCATTGTCAGGCCGAAACGGTTACGCGATTGAAAAGACGGAAAAAGTTATCGGTCGAGAGCCGGGCGATCTCGGCCGGGGCCACGGCGCGCAATGTCGCGATGGCATCGGCCACATGGGTCACATAGGCAGGTTCGTTGCGCTTGCCGCGCTTGGGCACCGGCGCCAGATAGGGCGAGTCGGTTTCAACCAGAAACCGGTCCGCCGGAACGTCGCGCGCGACCGCCTGGACGGATTGCGCGTTCTTGAATGAAACGATCCCCGAAAAGGAAATATAAAAACCTATTGCAAGCGCTTTTTCAGCGAGTTCGGGGCCGGAAGTAAAGCAGTGGATGAGGCCGGGAAACGGCCCGTCCGCATGTTCCTCGCCGAGGATCGCCATCATGTCGTCATCGGCGTCGCGGGCGTGGACGATCAGCGGCAGGCCGGTGCGCCGCGCTGCGTGGATATGCGACCGGAAACAGGCCTGCTGGTCGCGCCGTGAACTGCGTTCGTAGTAGTAGTCCAGTCCGGATTCGCCGATCCCGACGACCTTGGGATGTTCTGACAGGTCAACAAGCTGTTCGGTCGTGACATCCTGCGCGCCCGCGGCCTCATGGGGGTGCACGCCGACCGAACACCAGATACTGTCGTTGGCTTCGGCAATCCCGCGCACAATCGGAAATTCATGCAGCTTGGTGCAGATGGTCACCATCGTGCCGACCCCTGCCCGCCGCGCCCGCGCGATCACCTCGTCCAGGTCGCCGTCATTCGCGTGGTAGTTCAGGTGGCAGTGGCTGTCGACGAGCACCCTATCCCTCCGCTGCTGCTTCTTCGACGTAACGCGGGAATACCGGCGCCGGTTTCGGCAATGCCGTACCGGGTTGCAGGGCCGATTCAAGGCTGGTGAAATTGCGGCACTCCGCCGGCACGGCCAGCTGGTCGAGAATTTTTCCCGTCGATTCCGGCATGAAGGGCTGCACGTACAGCGTCAGCCGGCGAATCGTTTCCGCCAGCACATAAAGCACCGTTTCCATCCGCGCCGGGTCGGTCTTGCGCAACGCCCAGGGCGCCTGGGAATCCACATAGCGGTTGGCGTCGCCGATCACTTCCCAGATGCCTGTCAGCGCCAGATGGAAGGTCTGGTCCCGCATCGACTGGCGCAGGGTGTCGAGCAGCGCCGCCGCGCTGGCGAGTATTTTCGTGTCGTCCCCGGTGAGTTCGCCGGGCGTCGGCACCGCATTGCCGCAATTCTTCGCCACCATCGACAGCACCCGCTGGCACAGGTTGCCGAGGTCGTTGGCCAGGTCGCCATTCATCCGGTGCATCATCGCCTGGTGCGAGAAATCGCCGTCATTGCCGAACGGCACCTCGCGCATCAGGAAATAGCGCACCGGATCGAGCCCGTAGGTTTCGATGAGCTGGTGCGGGTCGATCACATTGCCGGTCGACTTGGAAATCTTCTCGCCTTCATTGGTCCACCAGCCATGGGCGAAGACGCGCTTCGGCGGCGCCAGTCCGGCGGCCATCAGGAAGGCCGGCCAGTAAACCGCGTGAAAGCGCAGGATATCCTTGCCGACCATGTGCAGGTCGGCCGGCCAGAACTTCTTGAACAGATCGGACCCGGTGTCAGGATATCCTACAGCGGTGATGTAGTTGGTCAGCGCGTCGAGCCAGACATACATGATGTGGGCGTCGTCGCCCGGCACTGGCACGCCCCAGTTGAAGGTCGTCCGCGATATGGAAAGGTCCCGCAACCCGCTTCTGACGAAGCTGACGACCTCGTTGCGGCGCGACTCGGGTGCGATGAATCCGGGATTTTCCGCGTAAAATTTCAGCAGCGGTTCCTGCCACGCGGAGAGTTTGAAAAAATAGCTCGGTTCCTCGACCCAATCGACCACCGCCCCGGATGGCGCAACGCGGCTGCCGTCCGGCCGCTTGGTCAGTTCGGATTCGGCGTAGAAGGCCTCGTCGCGCACCGCGTACCAGCCGGCATAGGAGCCGAGATAGATATGGCCGTTTTTTTCCAGTTGCCGCCAGATCGCTTGCACCGCCCTGGTATGGCGGTCCTCCGTGGTCCGGATGAAATCGTCATTCGAAAAATTGAGCGCGCCGGGCAGCGCGCGGAAGGTTTCGGAAACGCGGTCGGTGAAGGCCTGCGGCGATACGCCGGCATCCGCCGCGGCCTTTTCCACCTTCTGCCCGTGCTCATCGGTTCCGGTCAGGAAATGAACGTCATAACCGTCCAGCCGCATGAAGCGCGCCAGCACGTCACAGGCCAGCGTCGTATAGGCGTGGCCGATATGGGGTGAATCGTTGACGTAATAGATCGGGGTCGTGATGTAATAGGTCTGCGGCATGGGGCCACTTTCGGTGTCCGGCTAAACGGTTTCGGGGTTCACGGTCGCCTGCAGGGCCAGAAAAGCGGCGATCAGTACCTGTTTCCGGTCGAGATTCGCATGATCGGCCTGCGTGAAAAGACGGCTGACCTTTTCCCATACCTCCAGTATTTGTGCAAGGTTGGCCTGCGCGGTCATGGCGGCGAAGGCTTCGCGTTCGCCGGGGACGATTTCGGACGGCAGCCGGCCCTGCGCGCCCTCGCGCACGATACGCGACAGCCAGTCCTGCAGCAGCCGGCCGAAAGTCTCGAAGGCTTCCGCGGCGTTCGCGCGGCTCAACCGGTCGCCCAGCGCGTGCACTCCCGGGATATCCAGGCGCGGAAGCGCCGCCAGCAGGCGGACCATGTCGCGGTACAGGTCCAGCCCGCCCGCCTCGGCAAGGTCCATCGCGGCGCCGATGCTACCCTCGCTCAGCCCCGTCAGCGCGGCCGCGTCTTCCGCCGACAATTCGGGACGATACTGCCCCAGCAGTTCCAGCACGGTTGCCGATGGCAGGGGCTGCAGGGTCAGGGTCCGGCAGCGCGACCGGATCGTCGGCAGCAGCCGCCCCGGCGCGTGGGTGACCAGCAGGAAGACCGTTGCGGGGGGCGGTTCCTCCAGGATCTTCAGCAAGGCGTTGGCCGCCGCCCGGTTCATTTCGTCCGCCGTATCCACGATGACGACCCGCCAGCCGCCTTCGCTGGCGGTGCGGTGCAGGAAGCCGGTTGCGGCGCGAACATCGTCGACGACGATTTCCGTGCGCAACTTCTTGGACTGCGGATTGATGCTGCGCTCGACCGTCAGCAGGTCGGCATGCCCGCCGGAAGCGACGCGCCGGAATACCGGGTGTTCCGGATCGAGCGACAGGTCCGCCGCCGGAACGTCGCCGAACAGTCCCGCCTCCGCCGCGACGGGCCCCGCGAGCAGGTGGCGCGCAAACCGGTACGCCAGTGTCGCCTTGCCGATACCGCGCGGTCCGGCGATCAGCCATGCATGCGCCATCCGCGCGGATTGCGCGGCTCGATAAAGGGTTGCCTCCGCCGACTCGTTGCCCCGGAACAGCGGGTTCTTGCGCGGCGCGATGACTTCTTCGTCTTCGTTACTCATGCGGAGAGGGCTTCCGGCAGGCGCGCGGCGACCGCCCGACGGATCGCCGTCGCGACGGCATCGAGCGATTCCGCCGCGTCGATCACGACGCAACGGCCAGGATCGTCGGCGGCTATGGCCAGGAATCCGGCACGGAGACTGGCGTGAAAAACCTGGCCCATCCGTTCGTAGCGGTCTTCTGCCCCGGCGCGTCCGATTGTGCGGGACAGGCCGTCCTCGACGGGAATATCCAGGATCAGCGTCACATCCGGGCTCAGGTCGATCCGCGCCGCCGCGGCCAGGCGCTCGACCGCGTCGCGTCCCAGTCCGTGGCCGTAGCCCTGATAGGCAATGGTGGAATCGGTAAACCGGTCCGAGACGACCCAGTCGCCGCGGTCCAGCGCCGGACGGATCACCCGTTCGATATGGTCGCGCCGCGCCGCCATATGCAACAGGGCCTCGGTCATCGGCTCCCAGCGCCCCGTGCCGCCTTCGACCAGCAACCGCCGGATTTGTTCCGCGCCGGGGGATCCGCCCGGTTCGCGCGTCGCGATGACGGTGTGCCCGGCCTCGCGCAGCAGGGCGACCAGCAAATCGCGCTGGGTCGATTTGCCGGCCCCTTCCCCGCCCTCCAGCGTTATGAAGCGGCCTGGGCGGGGCGTCCTGCCGGCGTCCGCCATGTCAATTACCGCCGCCCCAGACCAGATGCTGCAATGCTTCGCCGAGCCGGCCGACCGGTCCGAGTTGCATGACTTCCGCCCCGGCCAGCAGCGGCAGGGTTACGGGTTCGATCCCGGGCGCGGATATTTCCACCGTGCCGATCTGCGCACCGGCGGCGATCGGCGCCGGTATCGGCTCATCGTATCGGACCGTCGCCTTCATCTGCGGGCGGGCCTTGCGCGGTATCGTCATGACCAGCGATCTGCCGACAATGGCCGGTACGGTTTTCGCTTCGCCCAGCCAGACCTGCGCGTCGACGATCTTTTCGCCTTCCTTGAACAGCGCATAATTTTCGAATTCCCGGAATCCCCAATCGAGCAGACGCTCGCTGCCCGCCGCCCTTGCGCGCTCGGAATCATAGCCATTGACCACGACGACAAGCCGGCGGCCATTGCGGAGTGCGGAGGCTGCAAGACCGTATCCGGACGCTTCCGTATGACCGGTTTTCAGCCCGTCCGCGCCGACATCCTTGTACAGCAACGGGTTACGGTTGCTTTGCTTGATTTCATTATAAGTATATGAAAGTTCTGAATAATAATGATAATAATCGGGAAAGTTCCGGATTGTCGCAATGGCCAGCGTCGCCAGATCGGCGGCGGAGGTGACCTGTTCCGGATCCGGCCAGCCGCTGGCGTTGCGGTAGGTCGTCTGGCTCATGCCCAGTTCCCGCGCCTTTAGGGTCATCTGTTCCGCGAACGCTTCCTCGCTGCCCGCCAGACCTTCGGCGACGACAATCGTCGCATCGTTGCCCGACTGCACGACGATGCCCCGGATCAGCTCTTCGACCTTCACCCGGTCGTTGACCATGACGAACATCTTGGAACCGCCCTTGCGCCAGGCGTACTCGCTGACGCTGAAGGTGTCCTCAAGCGAGAGGCTGCCGTTCTTCAAACGTTCGAACAGCATGTAGATCGTCATCATTTTGGTCATGGATGCGGGATACATGACCTCGTCGGCGGCCTTGCTGTAGAGAACGTTGCCGGTTTCGTAATCGACCAGAATGGCCTGCCGCGCACCGGTATCGATGGCTTGCGCCGAACCGGCCCCCAGGGTCAGGGCCAGTATGGCGGCCAGGACCGACGCTATTCGCTTAAACGACATTGCATACTCCCGTAGTCTTCCATATTCGCAAACAATGGCTTTCCGGTTAGCAGGAAAATTGCCGCCAATGTGGCGCCTGCCTAATCGACGACGATCCGCGCGTTCCGCTGTCCCGACCGCAGGACCGCCTCCAGCATTTTATCGGCTTCCTCGACCGATTGCAGGGGGCCGAATCGCACCCGGAAAAGCGGCCGGTCCAGATTTTCGACCTGGTGGATCCGGACGTTGCCGATGGGAGACAGGATTGCCCGCATGCGGTTGGCGTTGTCAAACCGGCCGAATGCACCCGCCTGCACGTAAATCCGGTTTCCGCTACTGACCGGAACGATTGTCACTTCCTCACTGACGACCGGCGCAACGGCTTGCTGACGGAGTGCGCGCGCCGGTGCATCCTGCACCGGGACAATCGCATGATTGCTGTTCGGCGGCGGCGCGGCGTAGGTCCCGGGCGGCGGCGCAAGCGACGCGCTGGTCACCGCGACCCGTGGCGCGGCTACCGGCGGCGGCGCCTGTGCCTGCATTTCCGGCACGTCGTTCTTCTGGCCATACTCAGCCGCGACCTGACGGCTTTCAGCCTCCAGCAATGTCACCTCCACCTTGGCTGTGCCCTGCATTTCAAAGCCGAGCAATTGCGCCGATCGGCGCGACAGGTCGATGATCCGGCCATGTGCGAAGGGACCCCGGTCGTTGACCCGAACCTTGATCGACCGGCCGTTGCTGAGATTGGTGACCCGGACGATGCTGGGTAGCGGCAGGGTCCGGTGCGCCGCCGTGACCTGGTTCATGTCGAAGATTTCGCCGTTGGCGGTCGGTTTGCCATCGAAATTCGGTCCGTACCATGAGGCGATGCCGGTTTCCGAATAGCGGTAATCCACTTTCGGATAGTACCAGACTTGGGCGATCTGGTACGGATTGCCGATCTTGTAGTGCCCCTTCCCGACCCTGGAATCCGGACCGTCCGTCAATCCGGACAAGCGCTTGGCGCCCGAAATCACGAATTGGGTTTCCGCGCAGGCGCCGGCGAACAAAAGGATCAGGACGGCAGCCACGATCCTGAAGCGAAGGCGGAAGGCGGCGGCGTCCGGCACGTCAGCTTCCCGCAATCCGGTCGGCGAGCCGACCCACGGCGATTGCGAAATAATGGCTGCGGTTCCATTTCAGGATAACGCGATAATTGTTGTAGGCGAAATAGGCAGGCCCGCCTTCCTTTGCAGGCTGGATTATAGAGGCCTCCAGCGTTGCGTCCGGCAGCGCCGTGCCGTCCGGCAGGGTCACCCCCAGCGAGGACCATTCGGCGACCGTCTTCCGGGTATCCTCCCCGACCAGGCCGGTGTCGAACCCTTCGGGCAGTTTCACCTCCCGCCCCCAGCGCTCATCGCCGCGCCAGCCATAGCGGGACAGGTAGTTCGCCGCCGATCCGAAAACATCCGCCCTGGTGTTCCAGATGTCCTTTTTTCCGTCGGCATTGTAATCGACCGCATATCCGACAAAGCTGGACGGCATGAACTGGGCCTGCCCCATGGCGCCGGCCCAGGATCCGATCATGGCATCGGCGCTGATATGGCCGTCATCGACAATTTTCAGGGCCAGCAGCAGTTCCTTGCGGAAAAACGCGCTGCGGCGGCCGTCATGCGCCAGCGTCGCCAGGGCGGGGATAACCTGGAACCCGCCGGTGACACGCCCGAAATCGGTTTCGATGCCCCAGAACGCGACGATGTATTGCGGCTGTACGCCGTATTTCCGGCTGACTTCCATCAGGAGTTCCCGGTTTTCGGCGAGTTTCTCCCGCCCCTTCTGCACCCTGGTGTCGGGCACCACGCGCTGCTGGTATTCCTCGAAGGTCAGGGAGAATTCCGGCTGCTTGCGGTCCAGTTCGACAACCCGCGGAATGGGCGCGATGTTATCCAGCGCGGCCTTCAGCGTGGCCTCGGATATACCCTTGCTGCTCGCCTCGGCACGCAACGCCTGAAGCCATGCGCCAAACGCCTGTTCCGCCGCCACCACCGGCGCCCCCGTGGCGAACAGGGAGAGAACGGCGGCCAGACACATCAATCGCTGAATGGGCATGCAAACTCCAGGACGGCAAGGGTGAAAGGATTGCCCGTTTCTGCCATAACGGCCATTTTGCCGCAACCGGCCCTTGCGGAGCGCCGTCAGCCCTTGCTGGGCGCGGCTTTGCGTAACGTCGCCTGGCGGTGAATGATATACAGGCCGCTGCCGACAAGCAGGGTGATTCCGATCCAGTCGTGTACCGCCGGCAATTCATCCCACAGGATATAGCCCAGCGCGACGCCCCACAGCAGGGCGGAATAGCGAAACGGCGCCACCAGCGCCGCTTCGGCGACGACGAAGGCCTCGATCAGGAGGTAATGCGCGATACCCGACATGACGCCGGTCAGGACCATCCAGCCGAAATCGGACAGCGGCGGCGCCTGCCAGTTGCCGCCGGCGATGGTGAGCAGGCCGGCGAGGCTGACGGCGGCTGTCGACCAGAACAGCATGGACGCGGATGAATCCGTCGGGCTGATCTGCCGGGTCACGATATCGCGGAAGGCGCCGGCCGCCGCGGCGCCGAGCGGCAGCAGGGCATATATGTTGAGAACATCGCCATAGGGCTGGACGATGATCAGGACGCCGGCAAAACCGGCAAGTACGGCGCACCAGCGCCGCCAGCCGACATGTTCGCCCAGCATCGCCGGCGCCAACGCGGTAATGAACAGCGGATTGGCGAAGGCGATGGCGACATTGAGCGCGAGCGGATTGTAGCGCAGCCCGGTCAGGAAACAGAAGACCGAAACGATGAACATCACGGCGCGCAGCACCTGCCCCCTGACATTCACCACGCGAAGCCCGGCAAGCCCGCCGCCGGAACGCAGGCATATCAGCAGGATCGGTATCAGGACGAACAGCCCGCGCACGAAGATGATCTCGCCTGTCGGATAGCCAGCCGTGAGCCATTTCACGACGGCGTCGCTGGCGGTAAGGACCCCCATGCCGCCGACCATGCAGGCAATGCCACGGCCGGAATTGATGCGGTATTTTCCCGGCTCGATCATCTCCGCCTGCGCTCCCGATGCAGGATGTAAAGGCCGCTCGCGACGACGGGCAGCGAGCCGATGACGATCCACATATCGGGTACATGGCCGAACATCACGAAACCATACACCGTGGCGCAGGGCAGCGCCGTATATTTGAACGGCGCGACAACGGCCGCTTCGCCATGCCGGAATGCTTCTATCAGAATAAAATGTGCGGCGCCCTGCAGGCATCCCGCCAGCGCCAGGACCGGCAGGTCGGCGTAATCGAGCGGCGCGCTGGCAAATGGCAGGGTCAGCAACCCGAACAGCAGGACCGCGGTTGTGGAGAAGCACAGAATCGCCGTCGATGATTCGCCGGTGCTGATCCGCCGGGTGACAAGGTCCCGCAGCGCACCGCTGACCGCCGCCGCCAGCGGCAGCAACGCCGCAATCCGAAAAATTTCCGGGTCGGGCCGCAGCATGATCAGCACGCCGGCAAAACCGACGGCGACGGCCGTCCAGCGACGCCAGCCGACATGCTCGCCAAGGATCGCCGGCGCCAGCGCCGTAATCACCAGGGGCCCGGAAAAGGTAAGCGCCGTCACGTCCGCCAGCGGCAGCAGCGCGATACTGGTAACCATCAGGAACTGGGTAACGACCAGGAATCCCGCGCGGATAGACTGGCCGCCGTAGTTGTTGATGCGCAGGCTGCGCCAGCCGCCCGCATGCCAGGCCAGGAGGGCAATGGGAATGAAGACAAAGGCGGCGCGCAGTGCGACAAGCTGGCCCGGCGGATAGTCCAGCGTGAGCGTTTTGAGAAACGCGTTATTCAGGGTCAGCAGGGCCATCCCCGCAACCATGCACAGGATACCGCGCACGGACGCGGTCAGGGGCGTTCCCGCCATCAGACGGATACCCGTATGGCGGAAATCACGTGTTGCGAATCGTGGTGCGGCCGCCATCCATGACCAGGATGTGGCCGTTCACATAAGACGCCTCATGCGACATCAGGAAGAGTGCGGTATTGCCGGTTTCCCAGGCGGTCGCCTGTCGCCCGTAGGGTATCCAGCGTTTCGACCGGTTCGGGTTCGCCGCCGAAGCGGCCGCGCCCATCGGCGTGTCGACCATGCCGAGCAGCAGCACATTGGCGCGGAATCCCCTGGGTTCGCCTTCCATGGCGACATGGCGCATCAGCCCGCCCAGCGCCGCCTTGGAGGTGTCGTAATCCGGCTTCATGCCGCCCGGCCGGATAGCGGCGGCGGAGGAAATGAAGATGATCGACGATCCGGGCGCCAGGATCGGGAACGCCGCCTGGCAGGTCAGCATATGGCTGCGCAGGTTGATGGCGAAGGCGCGGTCCCAGCGTTCCACGGTCTGCCCCTGCAGCCCGGCCGGCGTGCCGCTGATCCCGACATTGAGCACGATGCCGTCCATACCGCCCATGGCGTCCGCCGCTTCGGCCACCATGCGGGTCACGTCCTCGGGGATCGCGACATCCGCGGTCACCGGCGTCGCCTTGCCGCCCGCATCGGTGATTTCCCGCGCGATCGCGGCGGCGGCTTCCGCGTTCATGTCCGCGCAGGCCACATGGGCGCCCTCGCGACCGAACACGCGGCTGATGGCGCGCCCGTTGCCGAGCAGGCTGGTGCTGGACGTATCGCCGCGCTGGCCCGCGCCGACGATGAGGATACGGCGTCCCTTCAGACGCCCCAGGGCCGGACCGTCGCCCATCGATTCGGCGAATAACTGCTTTTCCGGCTGTTCGTTCATGGTGCTCATGAGGATTCCTGGACTCTATTTCTGTTATTGCGGGGCGTCAGCCTGTGCCGATGTATCTGAAAACCGCCGCTGAGCAAACCACGTTGCCCCGGCATAGGATAGCCCCCGCCCCGGCTCACGGGAAATATCCGCTGCGGTCCTCAGGAGCTATCATACACGGCGCGCCAGGCGGCCAGGCTTGCCGACGGCCCGTCGGTGTATTCCATCTGCCGCAGGGTCAGGCGCAAGGCATCGGGATGCGGCGCGTCGCTGTCAGGCAGGCTGTCCGGCGCCGCGCCGGCGCGGACCGCCGCGCACACCGATTGCCGGAACCGCGCGAGGGCCGGGTCGGCGAAACTGTTCTGCAGGATGCGGAAGGTTTCGAATGTGGCCCGGTCCATTTTCCCATCCGCCATACGCTGTGGCGAAATGAATGCCAGTCCCGAACGCCAGCCTTCAGGCGGCGAGAAGCGGTCCATATGTTCGACCGGCGTCGGCGCCGTACCGAAGGATTCGATCCGGCCCAGCCGCGACTGTACGACACGGTCCGCGCGCGCCTCCCGGATGGTATCCATAATGTCCGGGGACGACGACGGGTCGCGGCCGATCCGGCTTTTCAGGAACTCCAGCAGCCCGGGGTCCGCCGTACGCACGCAGAATTCGGCTTCGGGTGGCCCGGTGCCGAGATCGAACAGAACGCCGAGCCGGTCCTCGGGGCGGGCAGCCAGCAGGTCGAAGCCCAGTTCGGTCAGGCCCGGTCGTTCCGCCATCGCCGCCTCGTCGGCCGGCAGGCACAGCAGCGACGCCTGGACCCACAGCCCGTCGTCGCTTGGCGCCTCGCACGGCGCCAGCCTTGTGTTCGACGGCAGGGCGATGCGCATGGCGCCGCGCGCCGTCAGAACCTGGCCGCCCGTATAGTCAAGTCGCGTTTCCGGATTTTCCCCCTGCGTCGCCGATGGGCCGGCCATGCCGGCGATGGGCCATCGCGTTTCGGGATCGTTCAGATAATCATGCACGACCTGGAGCAGGTCCCTGAAGGTATTACGCACCGGTGCGATCCTTCCACTACGCGATCGAACGCCGTCATGGTAGCCTATGCAAAGGAGACCTGTATAATCCCTTGTATCGGACCTTTTACCGGAAGAGGTGCGGGCCATGACCAGTGCGGTAACGATTGCAGCGATTTTCACGGTTTGCTTCGTGTGGATTGCACCTGTGGCGGCGCAGGAACCGACCAACATGCTGGGCGGCAATTTTATCGACCTGTGCCGGTCGCCGAATGCGAATAGCCAGGCAACCTGCGGTACGGTCGTGACCGCGCTGATGAACGCGCATGTGGAAATGTCGCGGCAGGACCCGGACAGGCGGGTTATCTGCCCGCCCCGGACCCTGACGATTGACGAAGGGCGCCGGGTGTTCATGCATTGGGCGAACACCGTCAACGACGCCTCGAGCATGTCATTTCCCGAAATTGTCATGGCGGCACTGAACAGCCGCTATCCCTGCGCCAATTACCTGAAGACCCCCGGCGTCAAATGACCCGCTACCGCAAGTTTTTTTAATCTATTGCTTGAGATAATATCGATAAAAATATGAACTTGCTGCAATTTTTTAGGATTTCGTCTTCCAGCAAGATATGACGGGCGGCTCCGTCAAGGTCGTACTGGTTTGGCCTGCGCCTTTTCTTTCCCCTGCTCCGGCACGGCGAACATAGGGAGGACCAGAGAGGCCACCCTGATCTAAATCAATAACGGCTAAATGAATGATAATTCGCAAAGGGGCTGTAACGCCCTGCCGCAATCGTGATATGCACGCCCCCGTCGCGGATGGGTGCCCGAGTGGTTGAAGGGACCGGTCTTGAAAACCGGCAAGGGTTTACGCTCTTCGTGGGTTCGAATCCCACCCCATCCGCCAGTTTCCATATGTCCGGCCCGGGTGCGGCGTCCGCGCGAACGGCTGCGCGAAAGGTTGCCGACGATCCGCATTATGGCGGCATCACGACGTGTTTGGTTGGGACCGCTTCTGGCGATCCAGTATCCGCCTCGCAATTGCGAGGTGTTGTTCAGCGACCTGTTGCCGAAGTTTTCAAAAAAGCGCGATTCTTCAACCGTTAATACTGCCTGTCGACCGCATTCGTTTTTTGCGGGGCGATCGGGCTGACGGACTGAGCGTCGTAATCCGTTTTCGGTTGCTGCACGGGTTGCACGGGTAGCAAGGGCTGTACGGGTTGTGGCGCCATAATCTGCACATCCTGCACCTGCGGCGACGTGTCCGGAACATCGGTCATGGAGGTGCGTACCATCTCGGCAATTTTTACGGCGAGGCGACGGTCAAGCGCGCCGGAGAGCGCGTAAACCAGCGGTCCTTCCTGCCAGTACGCAATGGACTGGTCTGCTTCCTGCGCAAACTCGATGGTTGGCGCGTCTTTTTCCCAGCGGGTTTTCACGTAGAGCCTGATCGCAGCGCCGGATGAATCGGTATATTTGAGCTCGACAAATTTCTGCGATCCGCGTGTGACCAGGCGCCGCTGCTCCAGCGAATACCCGGCCGGCGAGAGATTCGGCGCCTGCATTTCCAGCGCCACTTTCTGTGTCAGCCAGTTGAGAGGATCGGTCTGCGTTTCGGCATTGATTTCCAGTTTTTGAACAGGCATTGCCTCAAAAGGCGGTTCGGTATTCGCAGCAACCTGATTCAGGAAATTACGCACCATGCCGTCTTCTTTGGAGACAACGCCGCCACTCTGATAAGCGCCCAGCCATCCGCCTCCGGCCGACAGGACGCAAAGAACGACAACGGCGGCAATCCTGCTCACCGCAGGCAACATACTTCCCGCCGGTCGGCCAAGGATGGACAACAAACGCTGTGGCACAGCCGCATCGGTTTCATCCTCGCAAGCCTTGCGCAGCAGCTTGTCATATTCGATATAGTCCCGCACTTCCGCCGCTTTTTCCGGGTGGCGTTTCAAATACTCCTCCACCTTGCGGGCGCGCCGATCGTCCAGAAGCCCGTCCACATAGGCGTGCAGATCGCGCTCATCGATAATCTCCAGGGGCTGTATGTTGTCGTTTGTGATTGTCATGATGTTACCTTCACAGAGGTCTGTGTCTTTTGATCATGATTGCGTAACGCCGTGTTTTTCATTTCGGCGCGCAAATCTTCCCTGGCCCGCGCCAGTCGGGAGCGCACCGTACCGACCGGTATATCCATGATCCGCGCCGCCTGATCATAGGAAAACCCTTCGACAGCGACCAGCAACAAAACCTCTCTATGCCGTGGCTTCAGATATTCCAGTGCTTTTAATATCCTGTTGCATTCCAGTTTCGCATCCTGCGATGCGTTTACCGTCATGGCCGGGCTTTGGCTCATGTTTTCCGCAGCCACCTCTTTCAGGTTCGCCTGCTTTCGATAGCGGTTCAGAAAGACGGTATACTGCACACGGTACAGCCAGCTTCTGATGCTGCCCTCGCGCCGCCATGTGTGGCTTTTCCTGATGGCGCGCTCCAGCGTATCCTGCACCAGATCGTCCTTGTCCCCGGTACCACGCATCAGGATCCGGGCATAACGGCGTAACGCCGGAATTTCCCGCGCGATCATCCAGTTGATTTCCCGGCGTTCATTCTGGCTCTGCTTCATAAAATCCCAGACGCCTTTACCCCTGCAAAACGGTAAGACAGCGGCCGTGTCAGAAAAGTTCCAAAAAAATGCGACATTCATATGCAAGACGGCGTCGCACGAAATGAAACATGCGCGCGAAATGCCCGGAACGCATATCGCTATTAAGACAGTAACACGATCTGACCTGGCTTACTGGACGTGCCGTAGAAAAAAGTTGGAACTTTTTTCACCGCTCCCCTGTCACAGGAAGGCGAATACAATCCAATAACAAATGGAGCTATCGACATGCTTTCACTGAAAAACAGAATTCTTGCGACGACCGCCGCCATCGGCTTGCTGACGGGCGGCGTGTCCGCTGTCGCCAATGCGCAGGATCGCAGTGTGCCGCCGCAAGGTCAGCAACAGCAGCAGGTGAATGTCACCACCGAGCAGTTGCAGGAGTTTGCCAAGGCTCAGGCTGCGATCGGAGAAGTTCAGGCACAGTTCCAGAGGCAGGCGCAAGGCGTCGAGTCCCAGGAGAAAATTCAGTCCCTGCAGCAGCAGGCCAATGAGCAGATGGTCGAGGCCGTTCAGGAAACGGATTTGAGCGTTCAGGAATACAACCAGATCGCAAACCTTATTCAGGCCGATCCGCAAGTCCGGCAACGATATATGGAACTGGCTCAATAAAGCCGTTCTGTCTGCTGATCGTTAAAAGGTGCGGGTTAGATTCCCGCACCTCAGACCGCTGACAAACCCCTCGCCTTTGGTGAGGGGTTTGTGATTCAATGCG